>CATMIM010000013.1 GCA_950068635.1 uncultured Candidatus Poseidoniales archaeon | reverse complement strand
AGGTCACCCCGAGGAGGACGAGGTGGTTGTCTCGCTGTCCTTGCCACCAGTCGCCGAACGGTTTGAACAAAGACTTGCGAATGCGCTTCAGGTTGCGACTGATGGACATCTCATCACCCGGCCCACGCAGCGGCCCGACTGTCTTTGCTCTTGCCCACGCGCGTACTGTGGCCTTTCGACTTCTACGCACCAAGGTTAAATGGGCATCTTGACGGTCACAGAGTGACCGGCCATGTTGAGCGAAAGCAGTTCCCATCCCAAGGTCCCCTTCATGCTCGTCTGGCTCATGCTGGCGGCCAGCATCGCACCGCTGGCAGCCGCATCCAGCACGGAGACACAGTTCTCCGACGGCACCACCTCGTACACGCACACCTTCAGCGGTGCCGGCACCGGCAGCACCGCAGGGGTCGTGATGCCCATTGGAGCCGAGGTGACCGCGGCAACGTTCAACCTCCTCGGAGAAGCGGCGACCACCACATGGGCGAACGCCTCAACCAACACCAACTTCGGCGGGCCAGCGACCACCAACGGACTGATGTCCGTTCCTTGGTTCACCCAAGGCTACCGCACCGACATCGACGTCGACAACGACCAGGCGTTCTTGAGGCCCCAGGAGACCACCCAGGAGTGGAAGTTGACCAGCAGCAGCGACATCTCCAGCAGCACCAACGGATACCACAACACGACGGGGGCGTTCTTCGCCAACGGCGACCAAGGCTACCTGTCCGCCTCGCAGATGGGGGTGCACGACACGGTGAGCGGAGGAACCTGGAGTTATGGCGGACCGGTGGTCGAGCAGGGTGATGAGTACCATGTGATCATCTGGACGTCCACCAGCACCCAGATTCCGTACATCCACCGCTGGTACAAGTCGAACGGCACCTACATCGGTCAGGGTACATTCGTCACGACGAACTGCAACCTGAACGCCGCCCGCTACATCTACGATGCCACCAGCGACGGCAACGGCACCGTCTGGACTACCAGTTACAACACCCGCGGCATCACCAAGTGGAGTGTGAACGGAGGCACCTGGACCTGCCAGAACTACTGGGCGATGTCCGGCAACAAGTATCCGATGGCCATCGCCTTCGAACCGAACACGAATGAGATGTGGATGCTCGTACGGAACTATCAGATATCCCCTCAAAGGTTCTACGCCGAGAAGGTGAATCGAAGCAATCCCCTCACCGTCATCTCCGGCCAGTCACATTTTCTCGCTGACTCGACCCTGCTCGGCTACAACGTGTTCGGCTTCGACATCCAGGGGCCGCGCATCACATTGGCGGCATACGCACAGAAAGGCACAGGGCAGGGAACGCATCACATCTTCCTGGATATCGGAAACAACTGGTACGTCTACCAAGGTGCGGTCGAGTTGCCGAACTACCATGGACACTACGGGATGGAACGCACATCAGACGGCAAACTGCTCTACACCTGCTACTACTACTCTTATTGCAACAGCAACAATCTGGTGCGCAAGATATTCTGGGCCGGAGCGGCCGCCCCATCCGACGCCAGGTTACCGACCACCACCAGCAGCATCGTCACATCGTCCTTCGTCACCCTGACACGGTCGGTCACTGAGATGTCGCTGGCCACGGCGGTCACATACGAGCCCAGCGCCACCAGCATCGAGTTCGAGATCACCAATGACGGTGGCACCACCTGGAAGCCGGCAATGCAGGGGCAGGCGATCACCTTCGCCAACGGCGGCACACAGATCGGCTGGAGGGCCTACCTGAACGGAACCAGCACCGCGACACCCATCTTGGACACCGTCGGCCTGAGTTACGTCGCAACCTACTATTCCAGCGGTTACATGCGCCTCTATCGCTACTTCGGAGGCGCTGGAGGGTCCATCCCGGTCGCCGCCACCGTCTGGTGGAACGCCAGCACACCGGGAGGCAGTTCGTTGGCGATGAAATGGGTCACCACCACGACATCGTGCACCGTGACCGGCACCAGCGTCACGAATGGCCAGCCCAGTTTCTTCACCGGCAGCCCGTACTACATCACGCTCTGCATCTGGCTCTATGCGGGCTCGGGCAACGCCTACACACCGCTTCTCGACGACTTCGACATCGCCATCATCAGCAATGCGCCCAAGGATGTCTCACTCGGCATCGATGGTGTCCAAGCATGGACCTCTCAGAACACGCTCCTCGGGACGGCCACCGTCCAGGGGTCCGCAATCGTCGCCGCGCTCAACTCGGCGATTCCCGACATCGGCACAGGCACCGTGATCATCGACGTCAACGTGGGATCGCAAGCGGCCGGGAAGGTGAGCATCACCTCTTTCACCATCGACTACACGATGCAGACGGTGAACCTCGACATCAACTACGATGAGGACATGATCCTGCACGAGAGGGTCGACAGTTACGAGGTGATCACGCGGCACGTGATCGGTGAGAACGCCAACGAGATATCCAGCGCCCAACTGGACATCCTGGGCCAGCCCTCCTCATCCGCGCCGAGCCTCTTGTGGGCGAGCGATGGCACGCTGGTGGACGACGACCCGGACGACTGGATCGTCCCGGACTCGGCGGGCACGTGGACGAACAACAGCAACGGCATCCAGGAGATCCACTGGAAATTCCGCATCACTTCCGAATTCAGGGAACAGAACAACGTCGGCTTCCGCGTCAGTTGCACCGACAGCGAGGGATACACGCCGATGCTGATGAGCACCGGTCCGGCGGGCATAGTCGTCAACCAGTCGTATGGACTTGGATGGCTCAAAGTGCGCGACAACGACGGTGAAGTGCTGTACGACGACGCTCCCGATGACGCGTGGATCGCAGCTAGCGAGACACTGCACTTCCAAGGTGCCATCTGGTATGCGTACTCAGAGGACGCACCGCTCGACTCGACCTTCGATGTCAAGGTGATGAAGCAGACCACCGAAGGAAAGTTCCTGATGGCGAAGGACAGCAGCAACCCCTACGGGGAGTTCTTCATCTCAGTGCAGATGGATGACTTCGACCGCCCCGAGGGCGTGCAATACCTGATCGAGATCGACAACCCGCGCGACCCGTTGAAGGTGCTCACGACCAACAGTTCGTGGGGGCGCTCCTACCGCATCGACGCCACGCCGCCCACGCTCGTGGACTCATGGCCACCCCAGGGAGCCTACGAAGCCGGTTCAGTGGACCAGAGCATACGCGTGCGCGTACAGGACGCGGTCAGCCCGCCGGAGCAGTTGACGCTGCACTACTGGGTTGAGTACGACAACGATGCGAATCGCAACGGATACGCGGATGAATCCGAATACGTCAACCAGACGATGGTGAACCTGACAGATTCAGATGACAAGTACTTCTTCGGGCACATCGACGACTCGCGGAACCCCAACATGGCTCAGGTCTCCTACTATGTCACCGGAACCGACCCCGCCGGCCATCCGCTCACCAATGTCAAAGGTCCGGGCTTCGAGTACGACCTGAGCACCTACCGCACACGCGTCGACACGGACGCGGTGTTCACCGGCCTGGACTGGATGGGGCACGTGGACGGAGGGAAGGTGTTCTCAGGTGTGAATCAGCACATCAGCCTCGGGCTGGTCGATGCGAACGGGAGAATCGACTACGAGGACATCTCGCTCATCTTCGACTTCGAGGGACCTGACCCGACGCGCGACCAGCAGCGCATCTCCTACTCCGGCCAGAACAACACCTTCTGGTCCGATGGGCCGTACATCATCCTCGATGATTCGTGCAACGACGGCGATGACGGCGGCTGTGGGGTTCCGGTGATCACCAACGACACCGGCATGCCGTGGATCAGGCCGTCGTTCATCTTCCGCTTCTCCTGGGACTGGCCGGACGAGGACCTCTCCGACCTTGCGCTCGAATACAAGGAACTGGGGGTGGAGGTTCCCACCCGTGTGATCTTCGAAGAGCACACGTTCCGCGTCGAGAACGACCTCGTGCTCGACGCTGACTCGTACAAGGTCGAGGACGTGCAGGAGCCGCGCACCGGCGTGCTGTCAGACGGAAGCCGCGTCGTGCCCAACGACCGGTTGCGCTGGTCGGGACGCGTGGTCTATGAGGGCAGTGACGTGCCCGCGCCTCGCAACCTTGGCATCACCGTCGAGACGTTCGACGGCGTACAATACTGGTCCGACGGCAGCCTGACCGAAGACGGTGGCTTCTCGCTCGAGGTGCCGCTGGGAGCGGCTACCTCGCTAGCCTCATCTGAGATGCGCACCTTCCTCACCGGCATCCGCAACGTCCCAGGCCGCGGCGAGGACATGACCCGCGACACGGTCGCCACCACGCTGCAGCTGCACGTCGACCACTCGCCACCGCGTGTGATCGAGCGACTGGCGCCCATCGACATCATCGACATCAGCAACACCTCCATGCTGACACAGGTCCCGGTCGAGTTCATCGGCTCCGAGGACGCCGATCTGGCGGGGAGCCCACAATGGGTGCACTGGCTGATGCGCGACGACAACGGCCGGCAGATCGCCTCAGGTTCCTCTGAACTCGGCATGCGTCAGGAGGGCACCGCCATCGAGTGGACGGGCACGGTCGACCTGATCGGCGATGGCATGAACCCACCCATCCAAGACTACGTCGTCGGTTTCTGGATCGAGGGCTGGGACGTGGCCGGCAACCCGCTCGCCACCGAATCCAACTCCAAGTCCGACCCGGTGCGCGAACCGGTCGAACTGGACGGAGACCACGAACTCCAGTGGATTCGCTTCGGTGCGACCGGCCCGCAGCTGACCATCGAACGCGTATCAGCGGACAGAGAGGTCATGAGCAACGGCGCCGATGTCGAGATAACCGCGTGGGTGGCCAACCTCGGCGGCCCGACGAACACCAGCTTCACCGTGGGATTCTACTCCGGTGACGACCTGCAGCCGTTCGCCACGCAGGCGCTGGCGGGAATCAGCGACGAGGCCATCCCAGTGAAGGCGACCTGGAAGGCGGAGAAGGGTGTGGACCGGGTGCGCGTGGTCGTGGACATCGACGACGAGATCATCGAAGTGGATGAGAGCGACAACTCAGCGGAAGTGGGCGTGTCGGTGGAGTATGCATGGGGACTCGGTTGGGTCGATCTGGCCCGCCAGAACATGCTGACGGTCATCGGCATCATCATCGCGATGATCATCCTGCCCGTCGTGGGCGCGGTGAGCATGCGCGGTGGCATGGAGACCTCCGTGTTCGAGGATGACCTGTTCTACGACGAGGATGAGGATTACTACGACGAAGAGGACGAAGAAGAGGACGACTGGGAGTGAGTCGCCACCCTTTTCATGGGTCGCACGACCCCTCGGCGGTGGTCGGTGACATGACTGCGTTCGAACTGCTCGCCCGGCCGCTCCAGAAACTGGTCGACGATCGCGGCTGGGAGCCGACACCGGTGCAGACGGCGACCATCGAACCACTGCTCGCAGGCGAGGACAGTCTGGTGGTCGCACCGACCGGGAGCGGCAAGACCGAGGCGGTCGTGCTTCCTCTGCTCAGCCGGGCACTCGCACATTCCTGGCAACCGATGGCGATCCTCTACGTGACACCCTTGAGAGCACTCAACCGGGACATCGACCGGCGCATCGCTGATCTGGCCAAGGCGGCAGGGCTCACCGCTGACCTCAGGCACGGGGACACGTCGCAGTACCAGCGCACCCGTCAGGCCAACAATCCACCTCACCTGCTGGTGACCACCCCCGAGACGACCCAACTGCTGCTGCTGGGAAGTCGACTCAGGGAAGGGTTGCGCAATCTCAGGGCGGTGGTGGTCGACGAGGTGCACGAACTCGCCGCATCGGAGCGCGGTTCGCAATTGCTGGTGGCGCTCGAGCGCATCGACGAACTGTGTGGACGCAAGGTGCAGCGCATCGGGCTGTCCGCCACCATCGGCAATCCAGAGGAGATGGCCCGCTGGCTGTCTCCGAATGCGACGCCCGTGCTCGCTCCCTCGCCGAGAGGGACCGACCTCGAGGTGGTCACCGAGCCCGTCACCGATGCGGACAGGGCGCTGTCACTCGAACTGCACGTCTCGCCGCAGGGTCTAGCCGCGCTGCGCAGGTTGGCGACGCGCATCCGAGAAAGCGCCCCCTGCCTCGTGTTCGTCAATTCGCGCAACACGGCCGAGACGGTCGCGCAGCGAATCCAGCGTCTCGACCCTGACATGACCGTGGGCGTGCACCACGGCTCACTGGCCGCCGAGACTCGTCAGCAGATGGAACAGGACCTTCAGGAAGGTACGCTGCACGGACTCATCTGCACCTCCTCGCTCGAACTCGGAATCGATGTCGGGAGCGTGAACGAGGTTCACCAGCTGCAGAGTCCCAGGGCGGTGGACCGCATGTTGCAGCGTGTCGGTCGTGCAGACCACGTGCTCGGTGGCACGGGACGGGGAATGCTGCTCTGCTGGGAGCCGGACGAGATCGCCGAGTCGGCGGTCATCGCCCGCAGGGCGATGGCAGGCGACATCGAAGGCGTCGAGTGGCGTCGCCACCCGCGCACGGTCGCCGCCAACCAACTAATCTTGACCGCGCTCGCCGAGCGGGTGGTCCCGCTCGCCGCCGGAGCTGAACTGCTGCGCAGATGCGACCTGTTCTCGGAACTGACAGATGACGAGACGCTCGCCATCCTCAGAATCCTGCACGACCGCTGGCTGCTTCGAGTGGTCGAGGACCCCCAACAGAGCGACCCGCTCGACTGGCCGCCTGCATTGTGGGAGGAAATCTCCGAGTCCACCCAAGAAGGGATTCCTGAGAAGAAGCCGAAGAAGGAGGAATTGGCGGGACTTGGGGAGCGCGTGACACGCGGCTGGCAGAGGGCGCTGTCACAGGAACTTCCTGAACGACTCAAAGGTGGCTGGTTCAGCCCGGGCCCACGAGCGCGGACCTATCTCCAGAAACACCTGAGCATGATCGCTGACGAGACGAAATACGCTGTTCGCGATGCCGTCACTCGCCGTATGCTGGGCAACGTCGACGAGACGTTCGTGCTCTCGCTCGATGACTCCGGGACGGAGGAGGACGGCACCCCGCGGCGCTTCGTGATGGCTGGGCGCACATGGGAGGTGGTCGACGCCGACTCGGAGAAAGTGGAGCTGCTGGTCGCGCCGGTGTCTGAGCAGGGAGACGCCCCTGTGTGGGCGGGAGAGTTGCCTCCAGTACCAGCGGACATCGCCCGCGAAGCGGGTGCCATGCGCATCGCGGTGGCGCGATCACACGGTTGGTCAACCGGCCTGGAGGAGAGTGCGTCAGACGAGCCACAGGGGGCAACGGTCGGTCTCGATCCCTGGTTGACCGGCGATGCCGTGACCTACGACCTCGACGACTACCCCCTCTCATCGCCTTCGCTCGCCCGCCTCGCTGAGAGCGTCGCCGAGCACATCGAGGCGAGTGGCTGCCTGCCGCACGCCCGTCTCCTGACCCTCGAGCAGCGACGTGACGCAATCGTGCTCAACTCCACTCACGGCAGCCGCATCAACGAGACGCTGGCCCACTTCCTGCAGGCGATGGCGAGCAACATCGAGGGCAGGGTCGGCCGTGTTCTCGTAGACCCGTACCGCATCACTCTGCAGGTTCCCGGGCTGACCCCGGCAGGCGTGGTAGAATGGCTGACCGAGACGCCACCTGAAGCGCTCGACGACCTCGTCCGCCTGTCGATCCCCAACAGCCGTCAACTGCGGGCGCGGCTGGTGCAGGTGTGCAAGGTGTTCGGTGTCCTGCACGCGGGGGTCGATCCACGCAAGGTGAATCTGGGTGGCATCCTCACGAGGTATCGTGGGACACCTCTAGTCGACGAGGCGCTCGACAAACTGTTCAGCGAGAGGATGGACATCGATGGCACCACCGACCTGTTGCGGGCGATCCAGTGCGGCGCCGTCGAACTGCGCATGACTGCTCCAGGCGCCCTCGGAATCTCGCCGCGTAGCCAACGCGACCTGCTGCTGCCCAACTGGTCGGCGACCGAGGTGCGCGAGCGGCTGAAGAATCGACTGGTGAACGAGCGGGTGGTGCTGGTCTGCCTGCGCTGCAAGGATTGGATGCGCTTCCGCGTCGAACGCTACGCCGAGAAGCACCACAGGTGCGCCTGCGGTGGTACCATGCTGGCGTGCGCTCGCGAGGGGCTCGAGGCCCGGCTCAAGGAATGGGTCGCCGACGATGACCCGGCAGTGCGCAACAGAATGCAACGCAACGCCGAACTGGTCCAGCTGCGAGGAAAGGAGGCGATTCTCTGCCTGCTCGCTCGCGGCGTCGGACCGGACACGGCCACACGTATCCTGCGCAGGGTGCCGGCCGGTGACGAGGAGATACTGCTCAAGATGATTCACGAGGCTGAACTGCAATACGCGCGCACACGCAGATTCTGGGGATGAATGGCACCCGCACGCTGAAGGGCTGGCACCACCCGAGCCGACCCGAGGGAGACTTCTGCTCATCGGATTGACCGGACGCAACGCGGGGGGCAAGTCATCCGTCGTTCGCTGGTTGGAGGCTCAAGGATTCGAGAGTTCCTCCTGCTCCGACTCCATTCGCCACTGGCTCACCGAGCAGGGCATCGAGATCACTCGTGACTCCTTGATCGACGGTGGGCGCTCCCTGCGCGCAGAGGGGGGGCCGGGAATACTCGCTGAGATGCTGCTGGAACGGATACCGGAAGGCAGCGACCATGTGATCGACAGCATCCGCACCCCGGCTGAAGTGGCCGCGCTCCAGACCCAGGCGGGCTTCTGGCTCATCGAGGTGCGGGCGTCAGAGGAGGTGCGTTGGGAGCGGCTCTCCGCCCGCGGCAGAGCGGGGGACGCTGAGACCTTCGAGCAGTTCCGGACCCAGGAGGAGGCGGAACTCGAGGCTGCCGACGACAGTGGCCAAGCCTTGCTGGAAACCGCAAAGCAGGCGGACATAGTCATCCAGAACGAGGGCAGCGTGGCGGAACTGGAAGCTGACATGGGGACTCTGCTGTCCGCTCTGCGCTCCAGCGACCTGTGAGCATCATTCGGCAGGCTTGAGGTCGCCGCGAGGGTCCTGCGGCCCCTCTGTGAGTTGCACGATCACGCCGTGCTCCTCGAGGTAGTCGATGCCGTTCTGCCCGCCGAAGCCGCCGTCCACGACGATGACGCGGGTGATGCCGGCATGGTGGATGAGCTTGGAGCACATCATGCACGGCTCCCCGGTTACGATCAGCCACGCTCCCTTGGTCGGCACACCGTTGGCGGCCGAGTTGCAGATGAGGTTCATCTCGGCGTGGTGACAGCCGATCTCGATACGCGTCCCACTCTCTATCTCGAGTTCATCGCGCAGGCAGACATCGCCTCCGCACAGTTCACCCCCACCGCGCGGGCCGCCATTGTAGCCATCCATCAGGATGACGTTGCGGTCCGGGTCGACGAGCAGCGCCCCGAACTTGGCACGCGGGCAGTTGCTCGCCTTGGACAGCGCCAGGCACTGCTCGATGCGGATGCGCAGGTGCTTATCCTTCATCGCGGGCCACCAACGGTGCCGGTGTGCGGCCGGACTCCTATCAGCGTTGCTCAGATGGCGAGGTCTTCAGGCGAATCTCTTCCAAGTTCCGAGAGCACATTCCCAGCCAGATAGAGGCTCCCGATGCAGATGGCCACAGGTGCCCCTCTCCGGCCCTCCAGATGACTCGGGTGGGGTTTCTCGACCACGTACTCGGGTTGGGATTCGAACCACCTGCTCACCTCCTCCACGGCGTCCGCCACTTCCTGATGGATGATCACATCCATCTCAGGCACCAGTTCTGACAATCGCTCGGCGAGCACTCGGCAATCCAATGCGGGAAGCCGCCCTCCGGCCGGCTCGGTCACGACCACGAGGTCGAAACCAGATCTGGTGGCGAAATCAGCGACAGGCTCGAGGAATCCGTCGAGGTCGGTCTGAGGGGTCGAGCCGAGCAGCAGGGCGCGAGCGACGCTGTGGAAGCACCAGTCTGAGAGGACGGAGAAGGCGAATCGCATCCCAGCTGCATTGTGGGCGCAATCGACCTGCCAGAAAGGGGCGTCCTCCTCGCGGTCAGCGCTGTACACAGCCTGCATGCGACCAGGGATCTGAGTGTCGAACCTGATGTCGGCGGCATCCACTCCCGAGAGAGTGAACTCGATACTGGAACTCGCCAGTGTCATCGCAGCCAAGTTCCAGGCCTCTTCGTAAGGATCGAATACCGGATCCAGCCGTTCCGACTCCAGATCAGGCAACTCGTCTTCGAACCAGATGCTCCGCTTCAGTTCAGGCAGGAACCACCTCCCCATCCCCTCATCGACCTGCGAGATGATTCGTTCCCGCGCATCGGCGTCGTCCGTCCAACGAGCGACGAACGGTTTTCCGGGCCGGGCGATGGCCGCCTTCTCCCCGGCGATTTCGGCGAGAGTCTCTCCCAGAACGTCGGTGTGTTCTAGCGAGAGTGATGTGAGCACGCAGATTTCCGCCTGCACCAGCCTGGTCGCATCCAGTCGCCCACCCAACCCAGTTTCGATGACCGCCCAATCCACCTCTGCATCGGCGAAGGCCAGCATCGCCACCAGGAACGTGGTCTCGTAGTAGGTCGGCTCGAGAGCTGGAGATTCATCAGCGACTCGCCGGACATGCGAGAGGTGCTCGTCGAACTCCTCCACGCCGATGAGCTGGCCGTCGATGCGCACCCGCTCCTCGATGTGGCAGAGATG
>CATMIM010000012.1 GCA_950068635.1 uncultured Candidatus Poseidoniales archaeon | reverse complement strand
AGCCATGGAGTCCCCATCCACGTGCACGCTCCGGACAGCGCTGGGGGTCGGGACTATCTGGAACTGGCGATCTCGCTCGCAAAGCGCTGGGGGTTGGCCCACGAGGTGGACGAGTGAGCGGAGACGACGAGGAAGGCACCAGCCAGAAGAAGAAGGGCTTGGGCCGCGGACTCGGGGAACTGCTGGAGCAGCATGACACCGACCTCCCCTTCCTCGACGCCTACGGACCGGAGGATGATTCCGCTGATGAGGAGGAGGTGAGCACCTCCTCAGAGATGCTGGATGCCCTCGCCCGCACGCTCAGGTCACAGCTCGGTGATGACAACATCAAGATCGAAGATGCTGGTATGGAACTGGGCGATCATCTGACCGCCACCTGCGTCGACGACACCCTCACGCTGACCATCAAGTCCACAGGAGAACCGCTGCCGCTCGTTCCCTCTGACCTGAACCAACCGGGCCTCGCCTCAGGAGAGTTGGCTGACGACCGCAGCCGCGCCAGCGTCTCCATCGTCCAGTGGGGCATCGGCGCCCGTCGCCTCGTCGAACGGCTGTGCGAGCACTGGTCCCTCAATCCTTGAACACCAGGATGTCCTCGAGCGCCTTGCGCTGGATGTCCGGCACCATGGCATCGTCGGCAGGATAGCCGACCGGCATCAGCAGCATCGCCGTCTCATGCTCCGGTCGGTCGAGCACCTCGGAGAGGAACTTCATCGGGGAGGGTGTGTGGGTGAGAGTCACCAGGCCCATGTCGTGCACGGCGGCGATGAACAGGCCGGCGGAGATGCCACAGGACTCCTGTGAGTAGTAGGTCGGCCCCCATTCCCCGTTGTCGCGCAGCCGCTTGGAGTGTCTGAACAGGACGACGACCCATGGTGCGTCGGTGATGTGCTCCTTGACGTAATCAGTTCCCAGAGGAGTGAGAACCTCCTCCCACGCTGCGGGCATCCGCTCCTCGTAGAATCGCTTCTCTTCCACTTCAGCCGCTTCGCGCAGCCGCTGCTTCAGTCCAGGGTTGGACACCGCCACATACGTCCATGGCTGCATGTGCGCGCCCGAGGGTGCCGTTCCCGCCGTCTGGACGGCCAGCTCGATCAGTTCCCGCGGCACATCCCTGTCGGAGAAGTGCCGGGTGGTCCGGCGCAGCTCCATCCGGGCGTGGAAGGCTTCGGCCCGCGTCAGCATCTGTGCCTCAGGCAACTCGTGGAAGACCAAGGAGACGAACCCCGGCTCGTCGTCGACCACGTCACCCATGAACGGGCGAAGCCGCTCCCTCGCATCAACAGTTTCACCGCGCCAGCGAGCCCATCGGGTCCCAGGCGGGCAGCACGACCGGCTCGGTGTCGAGCGCGGCCACCATCTCGTCGGAGAGATACGACCTCGGCGAGGCGATCTCGAACATGTACTCGTCGAACCAGGAGTCGTTCATGGTGTAGAACCCGGATTTCCCGCTCTCCTTCTCGCCCCACGAGTTCTCCACCCGCCAGCGCCGGATTCCCTTGTCCGTCACATCGACCCCGGTGAACAGCATGGCGTGCGTCATCGCCGTCTGATGGTAGCGCAGACGCGCTTCCTTGTCGAGGCCGAGTTTGAATCCGTAGAGCTGCTCGAACTCGTAGAGGTCGGCATCCCAGAGGCCGAGTCTGCGGTGCATCTGCTTGCCGGTGTCACAACCGAACCAGACGGGCTCGTCATCCTCGAGAATGCGGCGGGTGATGTCCTTCATGGAGTCGATGTCGACATTGAGGTAGATGACCGGCAAGCCCCCGTGGACGTTCTGCAGCAGGTCGACGGTGTAGGTCTGCAGCGTGGGGTTGCGCGGGTCGTGCACCAGACAGACGTATTCCTGGAATGGAAGCGTCACGAACTCCGCCATGAACTCCTTCGGCGTCATCCGGCCGCGGCGATGGAACGCGTCATCCTTGTCCCGCCACTGCCAGTCGAAGTGTCTCGGGGGTGTTCCCAGATGGATGTTCAACAGCCGCCACACATCCGCCATGCGCCTCTGCTTGTGCTCACGCGCTTGGCCCTCGCTTCCTCCGGACTCCATGATTCCCCTGATCTCCGCAGCGATGGCGCGCACGAGATGACGCAGGTTCGCATTCATCCGGTAGGTCGAGGATGAGGACTGCGACTCGGGATAGACGGATTTGGGCACCACCCCGTGCTTGAGCATGAGGTTCACCGCCATGTTCCACTGGCCGCCGTCCTCGGATGGGTGGTCGAGGAGAACACCCAGTGTTCTGTCGTCGATTGGGCGGTCAGCCGTGGCGATGATCGCCTCTAGGTTGGCGTTGGCACGCTCGAACTTGTCCCAGAAGTGGATGTGGGCTTGACTGAACTCGAAGTCCTTGACGTTCATCTTCTCGATTGCGCCCTTGCGGAACAGGTTGAGGAAGGCGAACAGCCAGCAGCGGCCGGACGCCTTCTGCGAGGTCGCCTTCCAGTCGTCCAGTTTGGTAGAGAAGGAGAAGTCGGTGCTGGCGACGACATCGCGGTTGAGCGCCACCTCCTGGATGGTCGTGGTCGTCACTGCGTTCTGCAGGATCTTCGCCGTCGCATCGTCGCCGAACTGGCTGCGCAGCTCGGCTATCTGCTTCTGAGTCACCGTTCCGGACATGCGGGCGAACCTCCGTGTGGCTGAGCGGTCCGCAGCGGAACCCCATGTTCATTTCCCACGCGAGCGGGTGCGGGAATATGCGTCTCAGTCACGTCGAGCGATGACCGCTGCGAGCGCCAAGCCGCCGGCGACGATGAGCAGGCCGGGTCCTGGAATTCCCCCTTCCATGGCGACGACATCGTCTGTGGGACAGGCGTCGCCCCCAGATTCGGTTCCGGACACCCAGCAGTCCGACCATACCTTGCCCCCGACGATGAAGCCCCCTTCGGGGAACACCTCGGAGGTGTTGTCGGAGTAGTTGAGGTCGATCTCGTAGTTGATGTAGGTGTGCGTCGGGACTGGAACGAGGGTGTAGGACCAGACACCGTCATTCTCGGTCATCTCCAGCATCTCCGGGGGATAGCAGACACCGGTGTTGATGCATTGCTGCACCTCCCAGAAGACGATTGTTCCGTTCCCAGCAGCCTCCTCTGTGAGCACCACCTCGATGGTGAAGTTGACACCGTCGCTGGATACCTGTGGAGTCGTGATGCTGGCGATCGGGGTCCCCGTGGTGTCCACCTCGGTGTTCACCCCCGGATTCGCTGCGGAGGCGAATGGGACCAGCAGGCAGGCTACGAGCAGGACGGCCGACAGCGTACGCCCTCGCATGTTACTTCCGCGGTTGTGCTCATTCATCAAACTGACCGTCTGCGGACTTACATCTCGAGTTCCCACAACTCGTCGCCGATCCAGTGGATGGTGCCAACCGCCTTGCCTCCGCTCGCAGTCACCATCTCCTCCGCCGACATGCGCGCCCAGCCCACCGCCAGCGGTTTTCCGTGTTCCTGGTCCCGGATCCAGATCATGTCACCCTCCGCGATGCATTCGCAGGCGGCGTGGATGCCGGCCGCCATGCAGTCGGCGCCGTTGAGCAGGAACGGGATGGCGCCGTGGTCGACATCGCACCACCTGCGCTGAGGTTGCCAGGCGAGGAGGCCGCGCAGGGTGGGGAAGGCGACGCGTTGCGTTTCGACGCCTTCAGGCCCATCCTCGTGGACGACCTCGAAGGCGAGTGGCTGCCTGTCCACCAGCAGCAGGCTCCACGGGCCGAACTTCGCCTGTTCGAGGAAGGCGTCGGAGAAGTCGACTTCCAGCGCGATCGGCTCCGAGAGGCGCTCGAGCAGTCCGCGGATCTTCTTCTGTCGCACCGGCTTGCGCTGCTTCAGCTTCCAGTCCTTCGCCACGGTCTCGTCGCGGCGCGCCACTCCCTTCAACCCTCGCCGGTTTGAAGGGTTCAAAAGGAATCAGCGAATGATACGCAGATATGTGCGACTTGTTCGGTATGAGCTGCAACGAGAGTGACAGGGCAACGCGTAGCCTTCCTCGTTTCGCTGACTCGTCTGCTGGTAATCCGCATGGCTGGGGAATAGGCTGGTTCGAGGGCAACAGCGCCGAGGTCAATCGCGCACCTGAACGAGCAGACTTCAGTACGTTCTACGAGGAGAGCACAGCCATGGCTCGCAGCCACACGATCGTGGCTCATCTCCGCTATTCGACTGTGGGTAAGCCTTGCGAATGCAACTGCCATCCATTCAAATGGAATCATCGCGGACGAGACTGGCTGTTGGCTCACAATGGACATGTCGGAGGTACGTCTCCGCATCCTCTCGCCGAGGGAGACACCGATTCCGAGCGCATCTTCATCCAGATCATGGAAAAGGTAGGGGAATATCAGGAAGGAGGCAGGATCAGAGGTCAGATTCCAGCCTTGAAGAAGGCTATTCGACACATATTCGACACCTATGATACTGACATCAACCTGAATCTACTCATCAGCGACGGCCATCATCTCTACGTCTTCCACCATTATCCCGGTAAACCGATCTACATGCTGGAGCGTTCGAAACAGTACGGCGGCGCAGTACTCGTCTCAACGGTTCCGCTGAGCGATGAGGGCTGGGTGCCGCTGGCCCCGGATCGTCTGCTGGTCATCAATCGTGGTGAGATTCAACTCTACGCCGACCCGCTCATCTGATTGGCACTCCAGGTACGATCGATGTCCATTCTGGAGGCGGGCACCGGCGCGTGAAGGCTTCAATACATGCTGGGGGTTCGGTAGTCCATGCTCCGCCGCATCGCATGTGCGCTAGTCTTGCTGTTGTTCGTTCTTCCAGCAGCCGCTGATTCATCTGTAGGTCAAGAGGATGAGGGTCAGCAAGCGAATTTTGGTTTCGACCTGACGGGCGGTCCTCAGAATTACACCCAGGTCGCTTACCAGAATCTGTTCACGGCAGGCGGATTGGCGGCGGATGACACCGTTCGACTCGTAGCACACTCCCCGCAATCGATGCTGGTCGAAGGGGTGTACAACCCGGGTCTGTTCCTCGGCTCGAATTATTCCCAAACCGATGGCCTGAGCGGCTATCTGATGTATCTGGATGCTGATTGGACCAGCGATGAACCCGCAGTCTCGATCGACTGGCTCGATTGGTCGTCTGACAGCCACATCCGAGGTGTTCTGCGCAACGACCACCTCGTCATCGGTACTCACTGTTATGGAGATGAAACCGTTTTCTGCAATGCTACTGAGAACAGCAGGCCCGGCCAGCAGGGAATGAACGAGGACAGTTGGGCGCTCACGATTCGAAATCTCAGCGACGGTTCTGACGACACCACCTGGATTTACCACAACACCGACCCGGGGAATTTCCAAATTCGAAGTGTCATCCCGCTGCGTCAGGATATCGTCCTGGTCAGCGGAGTTTTCGTGGGGAAGCTGGAGGTCACTGGACACACGGTCCTGAATCAGCAGGGTAACTCCGGGTGGCATGGCTTCTATGCCATCTATCATATCGATCAGCATGAATGGCTGGTGGCGGCAGCGGAAGGTTTCGTTGTTCAGGCCGCTGCGATGGCCCCATCCGGCCCTGCCGAGACCGCGAACATGGTGTATGTATCGACTCCGCCCACATCCGGTTCAGGCGGATTGGCTCCGTCGGCAGCAATAGGGGCGATAGACGACAACCTGGTTTTCCACCCGATGCACAATCTGTCAGGCTCGATCGGGCAGCATTTCAACATCATCACCACCCCGCACAGCCTGTTGATCTCAGGTGAGCACTCCGGCATCACGATCGACGACACGGCCATCGAACCGGTAGGTGGTGTCGATGGTTTCCTGCTGTCCCTCTCGCCACAGACGTTCAGCACGTCCTGGTATCTCTCCATCGGTTCAGGAGAGGATGACGTCATGCGCGGGGCATGCTGGTTGGATACGGGTCACGCGCTGTTCAGCGGCTCCTTCGCGGACACGACCTTGTTTCCCCGGGAGAACCGAACCCCCATTCTCGTGACCCCGTTAGAGGTTCCAGATGGTGATGCGGTCGGAGATATCGTGGTGATCATCAACCGATACGGAGAATATGTCAACATCCTCCCGACCCAGTTCTCGGAAACCCACTGTCATGGTTTCGCGGGAGGCGGTTTCCTCGGCATCTTCGAGGATGATTTCAATTTCCAAGGTCACGAATACTCCAGCCTCGGGATGTCTGATTTCTCTGTGACTCACCTCGTGCACGACGAGGATCTTGATGGGTATGGTCCTGCAGCTGATTCATTCCCTGATGATCCGACACAATGGTCCGATGCGGACGGGGATGGCTACGGTGACAATTCGACCGAAGGGGCGACCACCCCGGATGCGTGTGTCGATGAATCCGGGACCTCGACCGAAGACAGGTATGGTTGCCCTGACCGGGATAGAGATGGTTGGTCGGACGAGGCGGACATCTTCCCGGCAGACCCGTCTCAATGGTCTGATGCTGATTTCGATGGCTACGGTGACAATCCAGACGGGAACACCCCGGATGCCTGCCCTGAGCAGAGTGGCACATCTCAGTTGGCAGGGGTGTTCGGGTGTGTCGACAGTGATGGAGACAAAATGGCTGACGAAAGTGATCCATTCCCCGTCGATGGAACGCAGTGGCGCGACGAGGACGGGGACAACTTCGGAGACAACCCGTTTGGTTTCAACCCTGACTTCTGTCAGATTGATTATGGCACGAGTTACCTCGATGTGAACGGTTGTCCTGACCAGGATGGCGATGGTTACAGCGACTCGGGTGACGACTTCCCCGCCGACCCCTCGGAATTCCGCGACACCGACAACGATGGAGTTGGAGACAACAGAGATGTCTTTCCCTTCAATCCAGACCAGCAGACAGACCGTGACGGTGACCAGTTCGGCGACAACCCCAACGGATTCCAAGGCGATACCTTCCCTGATGATTCCACCCAATGGTCGGATGTCGATGGTGACCTCTGTGGTGACAACAAGACCGGGAACTCCGGTGACATGTTCCCCTTGGATATCACTCAGTGCGCGGATGCTGATGGTGATGGTCACGGAGACAACAAGATGGGCAACAGTGCCGACCATTTCCCCGATGATGCCAGATATTGGGCGGATGCTGATGGTGACGGCATCCCAGATGAGCTGGACGATGATCGCGACAACGACGGCTTGATCGACTCTGAGGATGCCTTCCCCGACAATCCGTTGTGGGGTTACGACACCGATGGCGATACCATCGCCGATCTGGTGGACACGGATGATGATGGTGATGGATTCACGGACAGCGTTGAACTGGAAGCCGGCACCAACCCGCTGGATGCCGACAGCCACCCGATCGAAGGCATCACGGTGTTCGGCATCGAACTGGGAGTATGGGACATCGTCGGCATCATCGGTGGCGTCCCTCTCGCCATCTGGCTGGGTTTCGGTCTGCTCACTCGCACCACCCGGGCGAAAGGATTCCAGGATAAGATGGAGCAGGCGGGGACTCGAGAAGAACTGGAGGAGATAGCGAAGAGTTACGAGCACGCCTTGATGCTGCGCCTGCTGGGAACGCATCAGGGCATCCGCCTCGAACGCATCCGCGCTGAGTGCGACGACGTCATCGAGCGGTACGAGGGAGACTTCTTCGATTCCTGAGGGCAGCAACGTTCTGAAGGCGACGACCCTCGGCCGCTGCGATGACCGCCGTCTGGTGCGTGTTCCGCAACTACGCCGCCCACGCGGTCGAGATTGGTGGCGACATCACTCCGCGACCGCTGTTCTTCCTGAAGCCGATGAGCGCCATCGTGCAGGCGGATGCCGAAGGACAAGCCGATTTCGGATTGCCGGATCCTCACGATGAGATTCATCATGAGATCGAGATGGTCCTTCGATTGGGGGATGATCTGCGTCCGGAGTCCGTCTGCATCGGCAACGACATCACCAATCGGACCAGGCAGTCCGAGGCCAAGGTGAAGGGATGGCCATGGACGGAAGGCAAGTCATTCCGTGAATCCGCGATTCTCGGGACCTGGGCTGACTGGGAGGATGTCGATTATGTGCTGCAACTCTCAGTGAACGGTGAACTGCGCCAGCATGCCAGCACCGCGCTGATGCTTCACGACATAGATACCCAACTTTCGACCCTGAGTGACTGGTACGCGCTCTCACCGGGTGACCTCGTGTTCACAGGCACTCCAGAAGGTGTGGGAGAGATGGTGGTCGGTGATGTCGTCGAGGCGGCACTGCATACCGTCGATGGCCGACTAGTCAGCATGTTGCAATCGCGCATCGGTTGATCAGATGCTGGAAATTTCTCTCTCTATGAATTCACGATCAGGGGCCAGCTGGTTTCCATCGAGTGGCGACTGTCCGCAGATCAGGTCGATGAGCACCCGACTGCAGGCGGGGCTGCCCATCACCCCATGACCGCTGTACCCACAGTTGAGCCACAAGCCTTCGATGTCCGTCGGACCGATCAGGGGTCTGTGGTCGGGAGTCATCGTGTACTGGCCGGCGACGATGTCCCATTCGAGACTGCCATCGGTCCACGCACGTTCCCAGAACGGTGTCACGCGGCAGATGCTCACCGGGCTGTCAGGGTCGATCAACCTCCTGTGCAGCCCGTGGTCGACCGGTACCGGGTCAGCCGCCGGGCTTGCCGGCTCATCGGCATCGGTGTGCAGCAGGAACGCGCCATCCAGGGCCGGCCTCCAGTGGGCGCCGGTCTCCTCGTCGATCACCATCGGCGAGTCCTGGGGGACGAACGGCGCGTTCGCGAAGATCAACTTCTGCCGCCTGACCGTGTAGAGCGGCAGTTCGAGCCCTGCGGTCGCCGCCACCGTTCCTGAGAACGGCCCCGCGGCGATGACCACCTGCTCGCAGGCGACCTCGCCCTTGTTCGTGCGCACACCGCGCACGCACCCAGAATCGACGACCACCTCGCTCACCTCACATCCGGCGACGAAGGGTGTTCGGGAGACTGAGAGCATACCCAGCGCCAGCGCGCGCGGGTCGAGGAACCCGTCTCCTTGACGGAAGCGCGCCTGCAGCACCCGCTCGCCGACCCACGGGAACCGCGCCCGGGTCTCGTCGCCGGTGAGCAACTCGACGTCGGTGAGTCCCCAGCCATGTTGCATCTCCACCAGCCCCTGCTGCCTCGGTATGCCCGCCTCGTCCATCGTGCACCAGAGGTAGCCCTGTTGCCTGATTCCGATGTCGTGGCCGTGAGTGCTGTTGAACCCAAGGAACAGCTCGACCGATTCCGAGACCAGTTCCATCTCCTCGCGATTGTCGAACTGCAGCCGAAATCCGCCGGTGGCACGCGGCGTCGTCAACGTCGCAGGAAGGGGACGACGCTCGAGCAGGATGCAATCCAGCCCAGCGCGCGCGGCGTGGAAAGCGGTCGCTGCGCCGACCACGCCAGCGCCGATTATCACCAGATCAGCCGAGCGCGGCGGCTCATCCAGTTCGCGTAAGTCCACACTCGCCCCTCGTAGGTTCAGGGAGGGACCGATTCGTGAAGGTTGAGGGTCTGGCGTGCCTTGTCGACATCATCCACGCTGAACACGAGTTCGGCATCGCCGCGATGCTTGCTCAGGATGTAGATCGAGTTGATGTTCACACCCGCATCGGAGAGCCTGCGCGAGAACTTGGCCAGCGAGCCTGCCTCGTCGGGCATCACCATGTTCAGCAGCGGGGAGGCGATGTACTCGATTCCGAGTTCGTCGAGCACCGCTCTGGTCTGCGGCACATGCTCGGTCACCAGGGCCACGTTGGGAGCCACTCGGCCGATCGCGCAGATGGTCAGGATGTTGATGTTCGCCGCCGCCAGAGCCTCGCTCACCCTCGCCAACTGTCCCGGTTCATCGGGGAGTTCCATGCTGAATTCCATCATCTTCGCTCACCAAGCAACAAAACCTCGGCGGAGCCCGCGATATTTAACCACAGATGTAGAGAATCATCAGCCATCGCGGCCTTGAAATAAGGGCAGCCGGTCGGCGGGCCGCATGGCTCGGTGGCACGGTATCTCGCGACGCAAGTCCAGCGGAGGTCGGCTGAAGCGTCCGAGCCGCTATCGCGGCAAGCGTCGAACCGAGATCGCCTCCGAGAAACAGCACTCGCTGATCGGGAAGCCAAACCGCAAGGTGTACCGCAAGCGCTCGGGGCTGCAGACGGTGCGCATCCTCGCAGACGAGGTCATCAATGTCAACGACCCGAGCACGGGCGAGACCAAGCGGGCGACGCTGGAGAGCGTGGTCGAGAATCCGGCCGATGCCAACTACGTTCGCCGTAACATCATGACCAAGGGAGCCGTGGTACAGACCGACCTCGGCAGCGTGCGCATCACCAGCAGGCCGGGCAGCGCCGGCGTGCTCAACGGCGTCCTGCTCGACGAGTGATTCCTGTAAGGTGCAAGCCCTGATAGGGACCCACCACTCCGTCACGCTCCGAGGGCTGTCGATGACCGAGCACAATCCTGACCGCATGGTCCTCTGGCCTGGCTACTTCAACGCCAAGGTGTCTCGCCGCTCCGGCCGGCGCGTTCCCAAGGAAGCGGCGGTGGTGGACCCGACCCTCGATGGGCTGGCGTGGGCGGCGAGGCAGGCCGGGCTTTCCAAGCTGAAGCGGGAGGCGGACATCTCCCATCCCAAGCGTCCGGGAGCGAAGGAGGGAAGGTTGTGGATCTCCAGTCGCGACGCGGCCGCATCCATGAGTCTCGAATCGAAGGAGCAGATCATGCA
>CATMIM010000011.1 GCA_950068635.1 uncultured Candidatus Poseidoniales archaeon | reverse complement strand
ACGGCAAGTTCCAGCTGAAGATGCTCTCCACCTCGTCGTTCAAGCCACTCGCCGCCAGCATGGGCCCGATGCTCAAGGAGGAGTCGTTCCACCTCGGTACCGGCGCCAACGGCATCCGCCGCATCGTCAAGCAGGGAGTCATCCCGTGCGCCCTGCTGCAGAGGTACATCAACAAGTGGACCAGCACTGGCCTCGACCTGTTCGGCGTCGATGAATCAACGTCGGCGCAGTGGGCATATGTCTACGGAATCAAAGGGCGTTACGACGAGCGTGAGGTGGACACGCCAGCAGTGCGTGAACACCTGAACGAGGAGAGCAGGATGCACTACTTCGAGGAACTCAAACTGGAAATGGAGCGCATCAACAAGTCACGTCACGAGGGTGAGCCTGAACTCTACATCCCGTCAGACAAGTTCCACCGCGGCATCGGCAAGTTCGCCGGTGTGCATCACACCGTCCATGGAGAGCCGTTCGAGGGGAGCGACGACGACTGGGACGCTTACCTCGCAGGCATGCTGCCCTCCGACGAGGACGAAGCGACGCTCAAGGAACTGTTCAAGCAGGAATGGATCCAGTACCGCGAATGGAAGGAGTGACGCGCACGCAGGCGCGTGCCCGGGGTGTTACGAATGCGTGCATACGCTCTGCTGAACATCGACAAGGGGCGGCTGCAGCCGTTCTTCGACCGCGTACCCGAGTTGTTCCTTGCCCACCATCACAGTGAGGCTCAAGACCCCAAAGGGTACGAAGAGCTGCTCTACCGTCTCTATCGCCCGTACACCGGAGCGATGCTCGACATGGTGGACCGCTGGGCGGTGTTCGACGAGCGTGATTGGAGGGAAGACGTGCAACTGGAGGTGATGCTGTTCCTGTATGCCATTCGCTACCCGGACACACTGCTGATCGAGAGCCTGTCAGACAAGGCGCGCTCCGACCTGCCTCGACTGTCGTCCTACCTGCACTTCACCAAGCACACCTACGCCATCTGGGACGAGGACACCCGAAAGGGACTCTGCCGGCTGGGAATAGAGATCCCACCGCTCGACTCCGCCGACCCGTTCATCTACGGTGCTTACATCTCCGCCATCGAACTGCTCAAGGACATCGCTCCGTTCACCTGCTTCCTAGAGCACGATGTGCCCCGGCAACGCCTGTTCCAGGCCGCTCTCGCCTCGTGGGGCCGCGAGGGGGACGATTGAGGTGGCGGGAATCGTGCCGGTCGAGAGAGTCGCCGTCATCGGTGCTGGCACGATGGGCGCGGGCATCGCGCAACTGTGCGCACAGGCCGGTTGGCGCACGAACCTCTACGATGCGTTTCCCGAAGGGCTGGCTGCGGGGATGCAGCGCATCTCCGACTTCTGGGATGCTGGCATCGAGCGAGGCAAGACCACCGAGGCCGAGAAGAAGGCATGGTCGGCCAACCTGTATGCGGTGACCGACTTCGCCGAGGCGGTCGAGGAGGCCGACCTGGTCATCGAGGCGGTGCCAGAGAATCTGGAACTCAAGCAGGACATCTTCGCCAGGCTGGATTCGCACGCGCCCGCACACGCCCTGCTGGCGACGAACACATCCGGACTGGAGATCTCACAGATTGCTACCGCCACGAGTCGTCCGGAACGGGTCATCGGGATGCATTTCTTCAATCCGGTCCCGATCATGAAATTGCTCGAACTTGTTCGCCACGACGGCATCGCCGAGGACACCATCGAGGCCGCCGAGGCAATAGGAGTCGCATTGGGAAAAACCACCATCCTCGTGCGCGACGTGCCCGGGTTCGCCACCAGTCGGCTCGGAGTCGTACTCGGCAACGAGGCGATTCGCATGCTCGCGGACGGCGTCGCCTCGGCCAGCGACATCGACACCGCCATGCAGTTGGGCTACAAGCACCCGCTCGGTCCGCTCGAACTCAGCGATCTCGTCGGCCTCGACGTGCGTCGTGACATCCTCAACAATCTGGCCATCGCATTCGATGACGACCGCTACCTGCCCCACCCGCTTCTCGAAGCACTGGTGCAGGAGGGCAGCCTCGGCAAGAAGACCGGGGTGGGCATCTACGACTGGTCGAGCGGAGAGAAGGCAGAGCGGAAACTTCCGGGCCTGTGACCTACGTCTCCTCTCCCGCTTCCGCCTCGGCAGAGTCTGTGCTGTTCTCGACCACTCCAATGAGGGCGTCCGCTTCCGCATGGAGGTCCGCAGCCTTCTGTTCTGGGGATCTGCTCGGCCGCACCCCCCAGGTGATCTGTGCCCAACCGCGCTCGTGGAAGTAGTAGAGGAAGAGCTTGGTCATGACCTCGACGCCGGCGATGGTACCGGCGATTCCCGGCTCCGCTTCACCGAGTATGAAATAGGTGACCAGGTAGGCGATGATGAAGGTGTCAGTCGTTGCCAGAACCCGCCATGAGATCGTCTTCGCGATGCTCCGTTTGCGGTCCATCTCCATCGCTATCACCTCTCGCGCTCACAGGAGACCCCACTGGGGTCAGTTCAAAGGTTTCATGCCGGTTTAGAAGGCTTCCGCCGGACCATCGAGACAATGATTTCCCTGGAGAACGCTTCTGAGCCTGATCTCCTGTGAGAACCGCTGGTCGAATCAACTGAATTCGGGGTCGCGCTTCTTGAGGAACGCTTCGACGCCTTCCTTGAAATCGTCACTCATGGCGGCATCGGTGATCAACATCTGCTCGAAGTCCAACTGCGGATCGAAGAACAGCGACGACTGCGAATCGAGCAACTGCTTGGAGGCGCGTCGTGAGCGAAGCGACCAACTCCCCCAGTCCCGAGCCACCTCGATCGCCCGGTCCAGCAACTGATCGTTATCGACGACCTCGTCCACCGCACCGTAGGCGAGGGCCGTCTCAGGACCCCAGGTCTCGTTGTTGAAGAAGAAGCACTTCGTTCTCTGCAACCCGACCAGACGCGGCAGCAGCCAGGTCGTCCCGCCGTCAGGGGTGAGCCCGAGACGAAAGAAAGCGGCCGCGAGTTTCGCGTCCGGTCCCGCCACCCGGTAGTCGGCAGACAGGGCCAACCCGAGCCCGGCACCGGCAGCGGCGCCATTGAGGGCGGCGACGTACACCTTATCGGTGGTTCTCAGCCGGGACAGCAGCGGGTGCAGTATTGTGGTCAACTCGTCCACCAACGGACCGATGGTCCCTGATTCCAGATGCTGCTCGAAGGCGTTGATGTCCGCGCCCGCGGAGAAGAACTGCCCTGTGCCTGTCAGAATGATGGCGCGCACGTCGTGGTCGTCCATCTGGGCGTTGAGCGCGTCTGATATCTCCTGCATGGTCTCCGCATCGAAGGCATTCTTGGCCGCTTCAGCCTCAAGCCGGACCAGCGCCACCCCGCCAGCGTGCTTCTCGACTGTGAGGGCCACGCATCCCGTCCGCAGTTCTCATTCTTGAAATGCATGAATGTGATAAGACGCGGCTCAGTGGCGCACTTCACCCAGGAGACTGAAGTGCCATGCACACGCGCGAGCAACTCTACATCAACGGCCAGTGGGTCGAAGCCACCGGCGAAGGCGACATCCAGGTCATCGACCCCGCCACCGAGGAACTGGTGGGCTCGGTTCCGGTCGGCTCGTCAACGGATGTGGACGCGGCAGTCTCTGCTGCTCGGCGCGCATTCCCGGAGTGGTCCCAGAGCACCTTGGAGGAGCGGGCGGACATCCTGAACCGACTGTCGGCCCTGTTCAAGGAGCGCGGCGAGGAACTGGCTCAACTGATCACTTCCGAGGTCGGCACCCCGATTGGCTATTCGCGCATGGCGATGGTCGGCACCCCCAGTGTGGTGCTGCGTTCGTATGCCAAACTGCTCGCTGATTTCGAATTCGAGGAGGAGATCCGCAACTCGTTGGTAGTCAAGGAGCCGATCGGCGTCTGCGCCATGATCACCCCGTGGAACTTCCCTCTGCACCAGATAATCGGGAAGGTCGCTCCCGCCATCGCCGCCGGCTGCACGATGGTCCTCAAACCCTCCAGAGAAGCCCCGCTCAATGCCTTCGTGCTCGCCGACATGCTCGACGAGCTCGGACTTCCTGACGGCGTGTTCAACCTCGTCAGCGGCCATGGCAGCGTCGTGGGACAGGCCCTGGCCTCACATCCGGATGTGGACCTGATCTCCTTCACAGGCAGCACGGGCGCGGGCGTGCGCGTGAGCGAGGCGGCCGCTCCGAGCGTGAAGCGCGTGACTCTCGAACTGGGCGGCAAGAGCGCCAACATCATCCTCGACGACGCGGACATCGCCACCGCTGCCAAGGTGGCCATCGGCGCCTGCTTCGCCAACTCCGGACAGACCTGTTCCGCCCTCACCCGCCTACTGGTGCCGACCGACGCCCGCGACGAGGTGGTGGACATCATCTCCGCCCGCGTGGCCGGCTACTCTGTGGGCGACCCGCGCGACGAATCCGTGCGCTGCGGACCGCTCGTGTCCGCCGCCCAGCAGGCCAGCGTGTCGGAGTACATCTCCAGTGGAATCGAAGAGGGGGCGACCCTCATTGCCGGTGGAGAAGGCATGCCCGACGGACTCGATTCTGGATTCTACGTCAAGCCGACGGCGTTCGCCGACGTCACACCGGACATGCGCATCTGGCAGGAGGAGATCTTCGGGCCGGTGCTCGCCATCACCACCTACGACAGCGAGGAGGAGGCGATCGCGCTGGCGAATGACTCGGAATACGGCTTGTCCGGCGGAGTCTGGTCAAGCGATGAGGACCGCGCCATGTCAGTGGCACGCCAACTGCGGACCGGGCAGGTGAGCATCAACGGCGGGGCGTTCAACATCTCCGCGCCGTTCGGGGGCTACAAGATGTCGGGCAACGGCCGTGAGCTCGGCGCCCACGGCCTGGAGGAGTTCCTCGAAGTGAAGGCGATCCAGCGCTGAACGGAGGGATGCCAATGGCTGAGCCCGGCAGCGCGGACAGACCACCGCGGCTCCTGCTCATCGGAGGCGGCACCAGCGTGGGCAAGACGACCTTGGCGAAGGCCGTGGCGCACGAACTCGGATTCACGCGCATCGTCAGCACCGACACCATCCGCGAGGTGCTGCGCGCCGCCTCCGGACCTGACGCACCGGCGGCGCTGAACCGCTCATCCTACAGCAAGGGAGAGACCGGCGATGCGGTGACTGATTGGCTCGATGCCTGTGCCGCAGTGCGACCGGGTGTCAACGCCGTCATCTCGCGTGCGCGCAGGGAAGGAGTCGATCTGGTGCTCGAGGGTGTTCACCTGGTGCCTGAGGAAGGATTCCTGCACTCATGGAACAGTCAAGGCGGGGTCGCGGTCGGCATGATCGTCACCATCGGCCATGAAGGCACGCACCGAGAGCGCATCGAGCAGCGCGAGGAGCACACCTATCGAGGCCCTACCCGCTATCTGGCGGCGTTCGAGCGCATCCGTGCGATCCAGCGCGGCATCGAGGAGAGAGCGGGCGGAGCCAACTGGAAATCACTCGACAGCCATTTGGAACAGGACTCTCTCGGGCGGACCGAGCAGTGGTTGACCACAGCCTGGTACCAACGGAGATGAGTGACGTGGTTGACGATGAGAAGCCCGAATCCTGGCTGCCACATCTCACCGGTCTCATCCTGCCGCTGGTGGTCATCTCAGGCAACCTGCTGGGTGGCTGGTTCACCCTCGCGGGCATCGTGCTCGCACTCGGCATCTACCCGATCCTCGACGTTCTCCTAGGGAGCGCAAAGCAGCGCGGTGCGATCCCGACCGACGGCCGCCCGTTCGAGATCATCCTGCTGCTCGGCTCGCTGCTCCCGTTCATCGGCCTCGCCACCCTGTTCTACCGCGCCACCTTGGACGGTTCCGCATGGACCACCTGGGCGGCGGCGTACTCCACCGGGATCGGCTCTGGACAGGGCATCATCGTCGCCCACGAACTGGGACACCGCAAGCCGAAGAGCGCTCGTTGGTGGCTGGCACGGGTGCTGCTGTTCAGCGTGCACTACACGCACTTCACCACCGAGCACAACCACAACCATCACCGTAACACCGCCATCCACGACGTCGACCCGGCCAGCGCCCCCTACCGCCGCGGGCTGTGGGTGCAGGTGGCGAGGACGGTGCCACTGCAGTTCATCTCGGCGGTGAGGATCCACCAACAGCGGGGCAAGAAGGGTGTGCGCAACCCTGTTCTGCAGGTGTTCGCGCTGCAGATCATCGCCGTCATCGTCGTCTGGCAGCTGCTCGGTCTGTGGGTCACACTGGCGTGGCTGGTGGCAGCGGTGTTCGCCATCTTCCTGCTCGAATACGTGAACTACATCCGGCACTGGGGGCTCAAGCGAGAGGCCGGAGAGCGCCAGACGTACATGCACTCCTGGCAGACCGAGGCGCGCTTGAGCCGTTGGGTCCTGCTCGAGTTGACCATCCATCCCGCGCACCACGTGAAGGCGAGCACACCGTTCTGGCAACTGCGACCATATGACGATGCACCGACGCTTCCCGCTGGCTACTTCGCCTGCTTCTGGCCCTGCCTGTTCCCGCCGCTGTGGAAGCGCTGGGTAGGCAAGGGCATCCCCGAGGAACAGAGAGCCTGATTCTGGAACCCTCAACCGAGCGGGGCGCTCAATTGAGGTCGACGGTGGCCGTGAGCGAGGCGATCTCCATGCGGGCGTGCCGGTCGGCGATGCCCGCCTCCGCCGAGATGGTGAACACGCCGCTGTTGTTGCTCACGCTGATGTCCGTGAGCACGATCTCGACGCCGCGGTGCTCTCCGTGGCGCATCAGGTCGTCGGCGGCGGACAGGGCGGCGGCTTCGCAGGCGGCATCCCAATCGTTGCCTGCGGAGATGAGGGTGGCAGTGCGGTTCTCTACGAGCGGCTGCCACACAGTGATCACATCGCTGCTTGTGTCCAGCACCTCGCGGCTGCCCCCATCGTACGGCTCGCCGAGGCCAGCGACCGAGACACCGTACCACGCCATCGAGAGCAGCGAGAGCATCAGCACGAGGCCGCTCGCCAACAGCATCTGGCCCACATCGCCGCGTTCACTCGAACGCATCAGGCTCCACCCCCGGTGTGCCACACCTGCACGCTTACGGTCCACACGACCCCTTGGTCATGCACGAGTTCGTGCACGCTGAGCGTGCGCCCCAGTGGAGTGCTGCCTCCACCATAGCGTGCCAGCGGACCTCCATCACGGGCGACCCAGCAGTTGCCCTGTACAGTAGATGGCAGCGATGAGAGGAGTTCATTGCAGGCTGCATCGAGGTCTCCGGCAGCGAGCATTTCACCCATGCGACCTGTGTGATTGGTGGAATCGACTGCGGCGGGAGCGATGACCTGCACGAGCGCATCCTCAGCGGCGAACTGCAGCGAGGCGTCAGAGGCGGGTGAGACCGGGTCAGGAACCTGGAGCTGGATGATGAATGTCGCTGACATGAAGAACAGCCAGAAGAGCGTCAGCATCTCCAGCACATGCACCTGTGCATTCGCGTCCGAGTGCGTGCTTCCGTGATCGAAACCTCCGGCCCTCATCTATTCACTTCGTTAGGTGACGATGAACGGAGCCAGTCCGGGGTTCAGGCCATCGTCGAGCGGGACCCCGATGAGGTCGGGGGTGAAGCAGATCACGTTGAACGCCAGGATGGAGCAGATGAGCATCAACCCGGCGTGCTTGCACCCGCTCGACAGCCTACCAGTCGCCATCAGACCGGCAATGATGCCGTTGCCGACCGCCTGCGCGCCAACCCCGTAGAAGAACACCACGAGGAAGAACAGCGGGTCTATGGAACGGATGACCATATTCCCGATCTGGGCGCTCTCCGCTCCGCTGTCACCCGAGGAAATGGCCGGGATGAACACCTTGGAGAGCACGACGATGACGCCGAGGAAGACGAAGAAAGAGGTCCAGATGACCGCGATGTACGAGGCGATCGCCCGGATGCGCTCCAACTCGAGGAACTTGATCTCGCGACTGTCGTTGGCGGCGGTCACGAGGATGTCGGAGATCTTGCCCCCGGCCTTGTTCGCCTCGTGGATGAGGCTGATCGCCCGTGTCACCAGAGGGGTGCCGACTCTGTCTGCGAACATGTCGAGCACGTCCGCGAACGCCACGTCCCACGACAACTGGTCGGACATCTTGCGCACCTCGTAGTTCAACGCCCCGTACTCTGAGGTGGCCAAAGTTCTCACCGCCAGCGTCATCGACAGGCCACCCTTCCAGAACTCGGCCAGGTCACGCAGGAAATCCGGGAATTTCTGCTCCAACGCGGACAGTATCTTCATCTTCTTGTCCCAGTAGACCGCTCCGGGGAAGACGATGAGCAGGAACCCGTAGCCGAAGAAGTTCACGAACAGGAAGGGACGCAGCTTCAGCGGTCCCACTTCCACCTCAGGACCGAGGAAGAACGAGGCGTTGTTCATGTAATTCGGGACACCGTCGTACGAGTCGACCTCTATGATCATCGTGAACGACTTCATGTTCGGCAGTCCGCGATCGTACTGCACATGCACCTCCCATCCGGGAGCGGTCTTCGCATCGGGAATCACGATGGTGCATGGATTCTCAGGGTCACTCTCGGTAGGCTCCCAGTTGGTCACACTCTGAACCTTGAAGGGGTTCTGCGGTTGACCAAGGTCGTCCGGCTCCCATATGGTGACGCTGAAGGCGTAAGATTCGGCGGCCACCGCGTTGCAGGACATGCGTAACTCGGTCTCGGGATGAGATAGGGTGCCCAGTCGGTTAGGGTCCATCCCCGGTACCTCGAACTCCTGACCAAGACCAGGCGGCTTCACCCCCGCCCAATCGATAACCCAAGTCTGCGTGAGCGGGCGCTCCTTCGTCAGCCAGCATGATTCGTTATCGGCGTAGTCGGGTGGGAGGTTGCTGTCGAATCCTTGCGCTCCCGACATGCTGCAGTATTTGTTCACGAACAACGGATTGCCGTTGGCCGGTTGGAAGATGAGGTCGGTGTTCATCGCCCAGAAGCCGAGGCAGAGCACGCCGATGAGGGAACTCGTGATGGTGATCGCCCAGAAGATCGAACGAGTCCTGTCGCTCTTCGGCAGGTCGAGCTCGACGCGGATCTTCTCCTTCTTCCTGCGCCCCCGTCTGCGTGCCATCCGGTGTTCACCTCCTTCGCTTCTTCACATCTTCATCTCGTCGCTCATCATCCAAACGAGGATACCGTAGGCGATGTGGATGACGGGCAGCACTCCCATGACCACGCCGTAGACCATTTCCTCGGACAACTGGGCGCCGGAGCCGGACACCCAGAACATGATGACGAGCATCACGATGAGGAACAGCGGCATGGCGACGGCGACCACGACGTAGGATTCCGCCATCATGGCTAGGCTCTCGAGGAAGACATGCAGCCTTACCCGGTTCTCACGCATGTAGTGCTCGGCGCGGTTGAGGAAGTAGAGCTTCAGGTTGCCACCCGAGGTCAGTGTGCCCACCATGCCTTGAAAGAACTCGGTCACCCACGGCGAGGCGGCTCGACCGACCGCCAGCTTCAATGCCGTCACCAGGTCCATGCCAAGCAACTGGATGTCGCGGTAGATCATCGAGGAGTCATAGGCGATGTCTCCGTAGATGTGCTCATTCTGTGCGAGCGACTTGAAGATCTTGTCAGGGGTGGAGTTGGCGGCCGCCATCGCTGCCGTGTAGGATGCCACGTAAGGGAGGAACTTCTCCAACTCATAGCCGCGCCTGTTCTTCTCGCGAAGGGCGCTGTTCATGAAGTGGCGGTAAGCCATGAAGGGTACCAGCAAACCACAGCCGAGGACCAGGCCCGTCTTCCACGAGCCTTTGAACACCTTGGTCTCGTACTCCGGACAAGCGCCGTAGGCTACAGTCTCCCCATCAGGACCCTCGCCGCTCCATTTTACCGTCTCATCCACCAAATCCTCGTTCCAGAACGCCCACTCGATGCACGGGATGACCGTTTCCTCGTTCTGCTGGTTCTCGTAGATGGCGATGCCTCCAATGAGTGGGAAGAACGCCAGCACGAGGATGACGATGCATATGACGAACGTGGCGACCGTACTCATGATCGAGGTCGCCTTGTAGACCTCGGGCATGATGCGGATGTTCGCCTGTGCCAGCAGTTGCTTCAACTCGCCATCTTCGCGCGCCTTCTTGCGCATGAAGCGACCGAGGACGATGTTCGAGAAGCGCTGCCATCCGGACAGCGTCATTCCTTCGAAGCGGGTCGGGGTTTCCTTCTCCTCTTTCTTCTTGGCCACTCCCGCTCCCCCTCGATGCCTCACTGGAGGCCGTCGACTCGAGCGAGGACAGCCTGTGGACGGACATAGTACTCCGTGATGATCTGGGCGACCTGATCCGATTTGCGTATGTCGTTGAGCACCATCCAGTCGAGGATGCGCTTACGTGTGCGCAACTCATTGCGCATCTCATCCTGGTCCATGTTGATCTTCACCATGATCTTCTCTAGCACGTAGGACTTGCCGCTGAAGTCGTAGTCGTCGCGGCCCGGGTCCCACTTGAACACCTCATTGGTGATCACCTCATCCGTGTGCGGGTCCACCCCGACGATCTCGACGGTCTGCTTGGTGCGGCGCACGCGCCGTCCGTTGATTCTCGTCTGCATCTGGATGGACACCGCTTCCAGCGCCGGCAGCAGCACGCGCGGGATGTTGATCGGCTTGTTCTCCAGCCTGTGCACGAGCGCTGTGACCGAGTCGGCGTGCACGGTTGAGTAGGAACAGTGACCGGTGGCCATCGCCTGGAACAGCACGTACGCCTCCACGCCGCGGATCTCACCCACGATGATGTACTCCGGCCGCTCCCGCAGCGCCGCCTTCAGCAACTCGAACTCCCCGATCTCACCATCGGTCGACTCACCTCCGAACCCCTGCCGAGTC
>CATMIM010000010.1 GCA_950068635.1 uncultured Candidatus Poseidoniales archaeon | reverse complement strand
TCGGTTGCTGGCTGCTGGCGACCGCTCTCGGTATCGCCCACCACGTCGTGCCAGCCGCGCTGGGCCGGCCGCTGTGGAGCCGCAGCCTGTCCACGGTCGCGCTCGTCGGGACGTTCCTCACTGTGACGCCGCTCGGGGCGAGCGGAGGCGTGTCCGAGGCGGGCGAGTTCCTGCAGGCGATGGTCGGCATCTTCCTGGCGCTGTCGCTGCTGCCTCTGATCGCAGCCGTTGCAAATCTCTCGGCCACGGCTAGCGGCGGCTGGCAGCAGTTGTCCTCCTCGCAGGGGGCGTCGATGACGATGGTCGGCGTCGTGCTGCTCATCCCAATCGCCCTCGCAAGCCTGTTCGCCAGCGTCTCCGCCTTCGGCGGAGGTGACGAACTCAGCCACATCGCAGGCACGCTCGACATGCTCGCCATCTGGGCGGCGCTCGGCCTGATCGCGCTCGGTGGGGCACACTGCCTGTTTCCACACGCATCGGGTCGCCAACTGTTCAGCCAATCGAAGAGCCGCTGGACCTTCTGGATGCTCATCATCGGCGTGTTCGGCTTCGCCGTCGGCCAGCTGATCGTCGATCACGTAGATGCAACGCTCGCCGGGGAGGGAGTCGCAGAGGCGCTCGAGGCGGCGGAGGTGACGGCTCCTGACCTCGCCGGTTCGCTGGCGCTGTTCGCCGCCGTCATGTTCTACGGTGTGGTGGTAGGCTCTATTCTACTGATGCAGAACATGATCATGGGCATCTTCCGCGGAGTGCCTGTGGACGAAGATATGGCTGTGCCAGCAGGTCCCACACCCGTGCGCCACACGCTCACCGCTGGCTCGACCAGCATTCGCCGCCTGCTCTCTTCGGGTGTCGGCGTGGACACGGAGATCATCGTCGGGGACGATGAGGGCGGTCGGCTCTCGCTGGCGGACCTCGCCAATCAAGCCGATGGGGTCGATGACGACGCGGGTTCGGAGGCCGACGAGATTGCTGACGCCGATGAGGAGGCTGATGAGGGGGCCGACGAGGTTCTCGACGCCGTCTCCCTGAACAGGATGCGCAAGACGGAGTTAGTCGACCTGGCGTCTTCGCTGGGCAAGGAGTCCAGTGGCACGAAGGCGGACATCATCGCCCGCCTCGTCGCCTGAACAGGACAGCCGCAGGTCGACTGTTCCGCGCAACTAGCATAGGTGCAGTCCGCTCTGCCGAGTAAGTCGAGGAGTCGTCAAGGGGGCATCGGGATGCGAATCGGACTCGTGGGTAAACCCAATGTCGGCAAGTCGACCACCTTCGCTGCACTCACCGAGACGACCGTCGAAATCGCCAACTACCCCTTCACGACCATCGAGCCGAACGTAGGCGTCACCTGGATAGCCTCACCCACCATCTGTCCCTGCTCGGAACTGCGCGCTGTGCGCGAGGCCGACGGGCGCCTCGAACCAGCCACTGATGACGACGAGCGAGGCGGGAGCATCTGCCAACCGAACACCGGGAGTTGCAACGGGTTCACACGCCTCGTGCCGGTGACGCTCGTCGATGTCGCAGGCTTGGTCCCCGGAGCGCACGAGGGCCGCGGACGAGGCAACCAGTTCCTCTCGGACCTGGCCGCCTGCGACGCCCTCATCCAGGTCGTCGATGCCTCGGGAGCGACAGACCTCGAAGGCAATCCGGCCGGCCCGGGAGCATCCGACCCGCTGGCCGAACACGAGTTCCTCGTCGACGAGTTGGCGGCGTGGATCGAGGGGATCCTGGCAGGGAGCTGGAACAAGGGCACGCGCAGGACGCAGTCGGAGGGGGACCGAGCGATGGCCGAGTGGCTGCACGAGCAGTTGAGCGGAATCGGTGCCGATGAGATTCAAGTGACGCAGGCGCTGGCCGCATTCCACCAGCGGAACCGGGACGTGGGCAACCCATGGCAGTGGAGCGCGGAGTTGAAGCGGGAACTGGCGGACGAGTTGCGCAAGGCGGTGTTTCCGCTGTTCGTGGCTGCCAACAAGGCGGACCTCGCCGAACCCGCTCTCTGGGAGGCATTGGAGGCGAGGGTGGCCGAGGAGGGTGGGCTGCTGGTGGCGACGACCGCCGAGTCCGAACTGGCATTGCGCCGCGCAGCCAAGGCGGGATTGATCGCCTACGTTCCAGGGGAGTCCGAGTTCGAGTTGACCGCGGCTGGCGAGGAAGGGCTGACAGCGCACCAGCGTCAGGGACTCGATGAGCTGGCCGAGCGCCTGTCACGCTTGGGAGGCTCAGGAATCGTCCCTCTGCTGTCTGCGGTGGTGTATGACCGGTTGGAGCAGATCGTGGCACATCCTGTGCAGGACGAGACCCACTGGACCGATGGGGACGGAAGAGTTCTCCCAGACGCTCTGCTGATCAAGCGAGGAACCACCGCCAAAGGGCTGGCATACGCGGTGCATACCGACCTCGGAGACGGCTTCATCCGCGCCACCGATGCGCGCACGAGCCGCATCATCGGGGCTGAGCATGAGCTCGAGGATGGCGCGGTGGTCAAGATCCACGCCAAGACCTGACCAGCGTCAGGGTAACCCCGGAGCATGCCGAGCAGCGTCAATCGGCGAAGGGGTCGTCCTCGTCACCGAAGTCGGGAGCCGGGGGCAGATCGTCTTCCGCAGGCGGTGATGGTGGAGCAGGTGATTCCGCTTCGGGTTCGTCAGCATCCTCAGCTTCTGCCTCGGCTTCCGCTGCCTCGGCGGCTTTCAGTGCCTCTTCCTCGGCGAGTGTGAGCGCATCGAGGAAGTCTTTGTTCTCCTCGAGTGTGTATGAGTGCAGGTGTCGACCGCCACCGCCGATGTTGCTGAAGTCGTAGGGCAGCACGAGCGTGATGAGCGTGTGCTGCTCCATGCCCAGTTCCCCGACGGTCTGCAGACGGCGCAGTTCAAGCAGTTCCGGGTTCTTCTGCATGATGTACGCCGCGTGTGCGAGATTCTTCACCGCCTCCACCTCACCTTCGGCGCGGCGCAGGCGTGCTTTTCGCTCGCGCTGCGCCTCAGCCTCGCGCGCCATCGCCCGCTGCATGTCGGTGGGGATGACCACGTCGGTGATGTCGATGCGGCTGATGTCGATGCCCAGTGGCAGGCAGAACCGGTCGAGCAACGTCTCCATCCGGAGGGAGATGACCTCCCGCTTCGAGAGCAGTTCATCAAGCGTGTACTCGCCGATGACGATGCGCAGCGCGGACATCGTCGCCTGCCTGATGACGTTCGAGGGGTCGCTGACCGCCAGCACCGCTTTCATCGGGTCGATGACCTTCCAGTAGACCACACCGTCCACCTGTAAGCTCACGTTGTCCCGGGTGATGCACACCTGGCCGGGGATGTTCTCCGGTCGGTCGCGGATGTCGACGAGCAGGAACTCCTGGATGAATGGGAAGCGGATGGCGACGCCCACGGAGTTGACACCCGCGGGCTTTCCGAAGGTGAACTTCGGAGCCCGCTCGTACTGGTCGAGAACTGTGAAGATCCCGCGGCGAGGCCACGTGCCGCGTGGAGAATACCCGGTCGGGTCACCGCTGGAGGTGGCGAACTGGCCGCCAGCCGCCTTCAGCCCGAGTATCAGTGCCGCGACCAGCCCCCCGCACAGCAGTCCGCAGAGAGACTCGAGGATGATCCAGGTGATCGCCATCACGACTCACCTCCCTTGAGCAGTTTGGCCAAGGGGCCTGTGGAGATATCGAGCAGCGTGTCGGGCAGCATCATGATGCGCGTGGCGTTGTTCTCCGCTCCGACTTCTGAGAGCACCTGCAGTCGGCGCAGTTCCATCAGTGCCGGGAAGCGACTGAACAGTTCCTGGGCTTCGGACAGTTTCACCGCTGCCTCGCGCTCAGCGCTCGCCTTGATGACGCGTGCTTTCGCCTCGCGGTCAGCCTCGGCCTCCTTGGCCATCGCTCGCGTCAGGTCGTGGGGCAATTGCAGGTCGGTCAACTCGACATGGACGACATGGATACCCCACGGGTCGGTGGCATCGTCGAGATTGGTGCGGATGCGTTCGACCACCTTCTCGCGTTCCTGCAGCACCGTGTCGAGCGGGACCGAGCCGATCACGTCCCTGAGCGCGCCTTGTGCTGCCATCCCAACCGATGCACGGGCGTTGGTCACCTTGTTGACGGCGTCCATCGGGTTGCGCACCTTGTAGAACACGATTGCATCGATGGACAGGGAGATGTTGTCCTTGGTGACGACCGACTGCCCGGGAATGTCGTTGATGAGCATGCGCAGGTCCCAGCGCACCAGTCGGTCGATGAATGGAATGACCACCCTGACTCCAGGTTCTAGAACGCCTCTACAGGCACCGAGTCGGTAGACGACCGCCCCTTCCCAGCGGCGGATGATGCGCAGGCAGGAGCCGGCGAAGAACACCACCGAGAACGCGACGGTGGCCATCACGAAGAACGAGAGCGCCATGGCCAGCGCTGCTCGTATTTCCCTATGAGCCTTCGCCCGATTGCGTTGGCATCAGCGTTCGCGCAGCAACCACTCGATTGTCTGGATGATGAAGGCGAGATTGTCTCCCTGCTCGACGTATCCGTTGGCTGCGATGTTGCTGTCACCGACGACCAGCATCCTCCCCTCGATCTCGGAGGCCGCGGCGATGGTGAGGATGCCCTGCTCCTCGTCATCGTCGAGTTCGATGTCCAGATCGAGATCCCCGAAGGAGGTCGCCGCTGTGGAGGCAACGGCCACAGCGGGCTCGCTGGTCTTGAGGCTGCAGCCGGAGAAGTAGATGAGTTCCGAGAGCCCCTCTGTGATCGGGTGCTCGGAGAAGTTGCGGATGCGCACGTAATGCGGCATCGGTTGCTCGTCGAGCACGATTCCCCCCAGTTTCACCTGATGGCTCACATGCTCCTCGAGGTCCGTAACCCTGTCCTTCTGGATGTGGATGCCGTAGGGGCCGGTCAACTCGTTCAGGTGGTCCACGTGTGAGTAGAGGTCGCCCCACTCGGTGAGCAGCAGCAGACCGCGCCCGGCGCGCAGATGCTCGTGCAGGGCGATCATCTCCCCGGTGCTGAACTGCAGTTTAGGGAATGGAAGCACGAGCACGTCCCACGGGAAGGCATCGTCCACAGGTAACTCTGCTTCGATGCGCTGCACATCATGACCCAACGCTTCGAGCTTGGCGGCCAGCAGGGAGAGCCCGTCCGATTCGGGATTGGAGACTGAGGAGCCCATGTGATGCTCATCGAAGCCGATCGATCCCAAATGCACACCACCAGGTCGTTCGGGTCATTCGTTGGCCATCGCGGTTATCTCGACCGTGTAGGTGGTCACCGTCCAGGTCACCGTCACTTCCTCGTCGTTGTCAGCCAATACGAAGACTGGACTGCTGTTCACCTCGAGGGTCACGCTGCACAGCCACTCACCGGTGCCGTCCCCCCCGTCGTCCCACTTGGCCAGGATGTCGTTCCTGCTCACATCCTCCACAATGTATGGTGTGCCACTCCAGTCGGGGGTGACGACGTAGGAGAAGTCCACGGCGTCGCCGTTGCAGTTCCCTGACCCCGCATCGTCCTCGAATCCTCCTTCGACTCCAGACATATCCGTCTCCGCATCCACGCTGTCTGTGAAGATTGGCCCGTCATCGTTGTCGTTACAGCTCACGGTGATGTTCACGAAGGCGATCATCTCGTCATCGCCGAGATTCGTCCTGTCCAACTCGTAGGTCCACTCGTTGGTCTCGCCATCGGAGAGCATGGCGCTGTCCGAGATCTCGCTGACGGTGGTCGTGAAGTTGACCTGCCAGTTCCCTGCCGCGCCCGAGGAACCGCCGTCCATCACCTCGACCATCCCTCCCATGACAGAGAAGTAGGCCGGGAAGGCGATGGCGAACATCAGCGAGACGACGACCATCGTGATGGCACGCTGGGTGCCGAACAACTTCTGCATCAGGTCCATGCCTCAGCCTCATCTCCGATGACGCGTGGGAGAGTTATCAACCTGCCACCACGGTGCGTTCATTCCTCTGCATCTGTCGATAAGTCCCAGTTCTGCGGCGGCCAGGCGGGAGTGTCTGATGGTGGCCATGCGCCGCGTTCCGTGGCGATGCCCTCGTCGCTGAAGGTACGTCGGGAACGGCGGAATACGGGAAGGAGGAAGCCGATGAGCGAGCGCTCGCGGAAGGTCCAGCGCCAGGGGCAGCGAGGGTGCCGGGTCACCCAGTGTTTCAGCAGCAGTCTCCAGTCGTCACCTTCGATCGAATCCGGGATGAGCCATTCGACGATGCAGATGGAGCCGGCCGAGCCCTGCACGTGGGAGTGTGCCTGCACGGCGAGAGGTGCCAATGGGCCGTCATCGATGACGAGGCCGAGCGAGCGGGTGGCCTGGGCGATGGGCATGATGATCGCCCAGCGGTCGACCAGACGGCTCCCGGATATTCTGTGACAGTTCCAGCCGGCGCTGGTCGCAAGTTGCCTGAGGGCGCGCACTGCGGTTGCCGGCGTAACGCTCGTCTCCAGCTTCAGCAGTCGCTCACTCATCGAGACGACTGTTGCCGCAGCCGCTCATATCGCTTGCGTGGGGGTCGGTCTGGTGCCGTAGCGTGGCTGACGCCAACAGCAACGCAGGGCGGCTTCGCCTCGATCTGGCTCACCGCTCACCCGAACAGGGATCCGAGACCTTCGAAGCCCGCCGCATCGTCCTCTTCCTCGGCCGCAGCCTCCTCGGCTGGGGCTTCGGCTTCGGAACCGCCGGCGGCGGCTGGCGCTGCGGCGGCCGGAGCGGCCACCGCGCTGGTCATCGCTTCACCGATGTCCACGCCTTCCAGGCTTGCACACAGCGCTTTCACACGCGCGTCGTCAGCCTTCACGCCCGCGGATTTCAGCACCGCGTTGACGTTCTTCTCGTTGATCTCATTCTCTGCCGAGTGCAGCAGCATTGCAGCGTACACATATTCCATTTTTCTCACCTTGTTGTTTCAACCGAACATATCTCCGAGTCCACCGAATTCGGCTTCCTCCTCCTCGGGCTCCTCCTCGGCTGCCTCCTCGCTGGATGCCTCATCGGCACCTGCGTCGGTTGTCGGGGCAGCCTCGGTGACGGCCGGTGCCGCCTCGAGGGCGGCGACCAGCTCATCATCCAGAGCCGAGGAATCCAATTGACCTGCGAGGGCCAGCGCGTGGGCGTTGGCGTTGGCGATGAACAGCGGGATGGTGCCGCTGTTGCTGATGCCGGCGTTGATGGCGACTGCGAGCGCGTTAGCGACCGCCTGCGCCAGCAGTGCGTTCGTGTCGATTGAGAGCACGTCGGAAGGTATGACCACGCCGTCGACGATGACGCCGCACAGGATGATGCCAATCTCGATCGGCTTGATGTCCAGCTTGTCGAGCATCAGCCCGAGGTCGGTGTCGATCACTTCTCCGGCCTTCACCGCCGTGACCGTCTTGATGATGTTCACCTTGCCCTTCTCTATCTTGGCGGGGATGCCCACCGCCGACAATTCACCCACGATCGGGCCAGGCAAGAAATCTGTTGTCCCTTGTTCCACAACTATGTCCTCGGGCGCGATGTCGCCCTCCTTGGCGGCACGGCCGGTGCGGGTCTGCTCGAGTTGCTGGAACAACTGAGAGATGTTCAACGAGTTGGAATGCACGATCATCGGCTGCTGGGCACTCTCGAACATCGTCTCCAGTTGCTCCGCTGGCAGGCCGACCTCGTTCCACGCCCGCCTGAACAGCGACTTCTTTGCCATCGTGAGTGTCATGTCCTGCCGTAGGGTGGTGCGCATCTCGAGCATCGCCTGCGCTGGCACACCGGCAACGTCGACGATGCCGATGATACCGTCGCTGCCGAGAAGTTTCGTCAACTCTCCGATGCGATCGACCTTCCATTGGGTGGCTTTGGCCATCATGAGTAGACCACCTCCACCTTGATCGCGGGACCCATTGAGGTCTTGACGTATAGTGAACGGACGTTGCCCGCTCCCCGCTCCAACTGGCGGGTGACCCTGTTCCACACCTCGTAGGCGTTCTCGCTGATCGCCTCCTCACCCTGGTTGCGCGCGCCCACGACCGTGTGGAACGTGATGTTGTCACGACTGCGCACCAAGGTCGTGTTCTGCAGGGCCTGCGCGATGTTTCCTGGGTCCACATTCGGTGGAACGGGCCTTGGCATCTTGCCACGTGGGCCGAGCACCACACCGAGGTGGCGACCGATGTCGGCCATGTGCGGGATCTCAGAGAGGAAGAAGTCGTGTCTGCGCGCCAGTTTGCGCGCTTTCTGTCGGTCGCTGCCGAGGTCCTCGATCTGCGCCGGGTCGATGATCTCGAGTCCGGCTTCGCGCGCCTTGATGGCCATCTCGCCGCCGGCGAAGATGGCGATGCTCAGAGGCTTGCCGCGTCCCTGTGGGAGGCGCACCTCCTCCTGAATGCGGTTGGCTGGGTTCTTCAGGTCGATGTCGCGGATGGTGAAGGCGAGTTCCACGCTCTCGACGAAGTTCCGTTCAGGCGCCTCGTCGAGGGCCTTCTTCACTGCTTCCTGAATCTTTGTCTGCATGTTTCCTCACCCCTGCGGTCAACGAGGTTTCCCTCTCCCGCAATCCGTGATCAGTTGAATCGTCCGTCGTATTCTCCTTCCTTCACCTTGCTGATGAACTCCTTGGGCACCAGACCCTCGATGTGGCAGCGCATGGACACGCAGGTGCCCATCACCTCCAGCGAACGTGCTTTGGTGTCCTTGCCTGTCAGTTCCGATTTCTCGTTGGCGATCACGATGATCTGGTCCAGGGTGATGTTGTGCACCTTGGGGTCGGAGGGGGTGTCGATCTCACCCTCCCACGAGCCGTTGAATTTGATTCCCTTGCCGATGACCGCGGTGCGGATGCGTCGGGCAGTCCAGTTGTCTGACATATCGTCACCTCATCAGGGGGTTCTCGCCGACCTGCTCCCTGTATTTAACCAAAGCGAGTGACCCACTGCGCTCTTCTTTCTGCACGCTGGAGCAAGGTGAACCCCGCTTCGATTCAGTCCATCGGTTGCGTGCGTGCGCGGGCGGATGTGATGGTGCGTGGCGTGTGTACGAGGGTGAGAGAACCTGCGTGCGCGATTTGGCCGTGACGGAACGGTTAAGCCACCTTCAGCGAGCCTCGGCGCATGCGCCATCTGATTGACCGGGTGCTTGAACTGCAGGAGAATGAGGTAGCCGAGACGGATACCGAGCCCAATGAGGACGACCGCGAACTGCATCGTCTGTTGGAGAGCCTCCAGCCGCGCATCCGCGTGTTCGGCTGTGGTGGCTGCGGTTGCAACACGGTCCAGAGACTGGGAGAGGAGGGGCTACTCGACGAGAAAAATGTGCTCGGTTATGCCGTGAACACCGATGCTCAGCACCTGCTGCGCTCGAAGGTGGCACACAAGATCCTCATCGGAAGAACCGCCCGCGGCCGGGGTGCCGGTGGCGACCCCGAGAAGGGGGAGAAGGCCGCGTATGAATCCGAGCGTACGCTCACCAAGGCGATAGTCGACTCCGACCTTGCGTTCGTGACCGCTGGTCTGGGTGGGGGAACCGGTACAGGCGGTGCGCATGTGATCGCGCGACTCGCCAAGAGCGCTGGAGCGCTCACCATCGCAGTGGTGACCTATCCGTTCGAGTCAGAGGGCACGCTGCGCCGACAGAATGCCGAATGGGGATTGCAGCGGTTGCGCGAGATCTGCGACACCGTCGTGGTGCTCCCCAACGAGAAATTGCTCGAGGTTGAAGGAGTCAGGGACCTGCCGATCGAGTCCGCCTTCCGCGTAGCAGACGAAGTGCTGATGCGCTCGATCGCCGGTGTCTCCGAGATGATCACCAAGGATGGGCTGGTGAACCTCGACTTCGAGGACCTGCGCAGCGTGATGGAGAACGGCGGCGGAATGGCGATGATCGGACTCGGAGAGGCATCCGGTGCCGACCGGGCACTGGAAGCGACTGACCAGGCACTCTCCTCACCACTGCTGGACATCGATGTCTCGGACGCCCGCGGCGCACTCGTGAACGTCGTCGGTGGGCAGTCGCTCACACTCGGTGAAGCGGAGTCCTGCGCCCAGTACATCCGCGACAAGATCAACCCGTACGCTCGCATCATCTGGGGCGCCACGGTCGACGAGTCGCTCGGCAACGACATGCGCGTGCTGCTCGTGCTGACGGGCGTCAAGAGCGAGCAGATATTCGGGGCGGCCGCGCACCAGCAGATGAGTACCATGCGTACCCGCGACCTCGAGTTCATCAACTGAGATGGAGGCGCTCAGCACCACTCACCGGTGAGCGACCTTGTCCCTCACTTACCATGGGTGTAGGATTCGATGCACCCGCAACCATTCCGGCGTGCTTAAAATAGGGCTCTAGGTCGGGGTGAACCCTAGGGGTTCAGACATGGCCAGTGGAGACTCTCGATTCGGTGGTGGCGACGCCTCGTTCGAAGAGCGGGTGCAGGACATCCAGGACAACATCGAGACCAGTGTGCGCAAACTCGGGAGGGGTTCGTGGGCGAGGATCTTGAGAATGGCGCGCAAGCCGACCAAGATGGAGTTCCGCCAGACCATATGGGTGTGTGGAATCGGGATGTTCATCCTCGGCTTCATCGGCTTCATCATCCTGGTGGCGATGGACACCGTGCTCCCCAAGTTCTTCGCTTGGATTGTCAACTGAGACCCTGTAAGAAGTAATTGTTTGTCTAAGAGGATAACTGAAGGAGGGATGATGGATGAGTAATGAGCATCAGGAACTCACAGTCCCCGAGCTCAAGAATCTCCTGCGAGAGCGTGGACTGAATCTCGGGGGCAAGAAGGCAGATCTCATCGCCCGCCTCGAGGAGGCAGACGTCGATGCACCCGCTGCTGTGGAAGAGTTCCACTCCGACGGATTCATCGCCTTCGTGCGCCATGCTGACCAACTCCTGCTGCTGAAGCGCGCTGATTCGGTTCCC
>CATMIM010000009.1 GCA_950068635.1 uncultured Candidatus Poseidoniales archaeon | reverse complement strand
CATGCGCTCCTGCGATTCGGACACCAATATCTCCCAAGGGGAGAGACCCGCCTGCTTCAACGGCACGACAGACAGGTCGATGGTCGCCCCGCCGGTCAGTTCGGCCAACTCCCCGACGCTGCTCGAAAGTCCCCCCGCGCCGTTGTCCGTGGTCACCTGCACGATTCCCGCGTCGCGCGCTTCGACGAGCATGTCGACCATCTTCTTCTGCGTGATCGGGTCACCTATCTGCACCGCTGAGGACGGGCTGTCCTCGGTCAGCTCGATGCTGCTGAAGGTCGCCCCGTGGATCCCATCGCTGCCCACCTTGCCGCCGGTCATGTAGATCACATCACCCGGGCTGGGCGTCTTCACGTGGCTCTCACGCCCATCGGCCAGACGACGGGGCATGATGCCGACGGTGCCGCAGTAGACCAGTGGCTTGCCGAGATAACGCTCGTCGAACACCATCGCCCCGTTGACCGTTGGTATGCCCGATTCGTTGCCACCCGCGCGCACTCCCGCGTGTACCCCGCGCATCACCCGGGATGGGTGGAACAAGCCCTTGGGAATGTGACCACTCCAGTCCGGTGGACCGAAGCAGAAGACATCGGTGTTGGCGATCGGGCGAGCACCCAGACCGGTGCCGAGGATGTCACGGTTGACGCCGACGATGCCGGTCATGGCGCCACCGTAGGGGTCGAGAGCGCTCGGTGAGTTGTGCGTCTCCACCTTCATGCACAGGCTCCAGTCGTCATTCCAGGCGATGACTCCGGAGTTGTCGTGGAACACGCTGAGCAGCCAGTCGACCTCTTCGGCGATGTCGAGGGTTGGCTGCACGATGTGTGTCTTGAACAGCGAATCAATCGTCGATTCCTCGCCGGTCTCCGTATCCTTGTGGTGGATCAGTGCTGCGAACGTCTTGTGCTTGCAGTGCTCCGACCAGGTCTGCGCCAGGCACTCCAGTTCCACATCCGTGGGGGCCTCGGGCGGCAAGCCTTGTTCCTCTCTCAGGGCTCGCACCCCAAGGTCGCGATAGTGTGCTTGGATGGCCTGCATCTCAGCGAGGTTGAGAGCCAGCAGACCCGTCTCGCTGATGCGTTCCAACTCGGCGTCGGATACCTCGAGGTCGACGACCGCCGGTTCCTTGAACTGGATCGGGGGGCGGTCCGGGAACGGCAGTTCCGGCCAGATGGCGGAGCGGCAATGGATCCTGGTGGCGATCGCCGCCCGCTCGATCATCGGGTTGTGCAACTGATCAGCCAGCCACTTCTCCTCTACATCTTCGGGAACCCCCCAGAACAGGTAGGTCATCGTGGTGGCCACATCACCGGCTGCGCCAGCATCCGGGTAGAGAGTGGTCAGCCCACCGAGGGCAGCCTGGGCAGGATTGTCGGTGACGCCGGGCTTGAAGCCGATCTGGATCGCGATCTCAGGCGGTGGGGCGAACATGACGTCATCATCGAGCAGGCTCTGGTTGGCAACGCCATGTTCGATGACCGGGTCCGTGAACAAGTCGCGGAGAGAATCGAACAACTGGGCGCCGGTGAGCGGAGCGCGCACCATGTATCCAGTGATGCTACGCACGCTCTCGATCTCGATGTCATGGTCGTACGCGAGTTGGCGGCGCACGCCCTCGCCGCGGGTGTCCTGAAGGCCGGGCAGCACCCGCGGGGTCACCTCGATGCGGTGGACCGGTGCGGCGCCCATCCGAGTCCTCGGAACAAACGCGATGACGGCCGCCCTTCAATGAAGCGGCTGGGGCCGTAGGCAACAGCCGTCAGATCTGGTGATGGTGTGAATGTGGGTGTTGTGGTGTCAGAAGCCCATGCCACCCATTCCACCCATACCACCCATGTCGGGCATACCACCATCCGAATCCTTGTGTTCGGGGTCATCAGCGATGAGCGTCTCTGTGGTGAGCACCAGCCCGGCAATCGACCCAGCCGCCTGCAGGGCATTGCGAGTGACCTTGACTGGGTCGATGATGCCTGCCTCAAGCATGTCGACGTAGTCGTTGGTTCGGGCATTGAACCCGAAATTGGGGTCGTCGCTGGCGAGCACCGTGGTGACCACCTCGGCGCCATCTACCCCGGCGTTCTCGGCGATCTGAATCAAGGGCGCTGAGAGTGCGTCGTGAACCAGTCGGATGCCCACAGCGCGGTCACCTTCGGAGTTCGATTCCAGTTCTGTGAGTATCGAACGGGCGCGCAGAAGTGGGACTCCGCCACCGGCGATGACACCCTCGGCCATCGCCGCTCTGGTGGCGCTCAATGCATCATCCACTCGTGCCTTCGTCTCCTTCATCTCAGTCTCTGTAGCCGCTCCGACCTTGAGCACGGCCACCCCACCGGTGAGTTTTCCGATGCGCTTCTCCAACTTCTCCCGGTCCCAGTTGCTGCTGGCGAGTTTCGCCTGACCGCGCAGGATGTCCGCCCGCTCCTCGACCGCTTTCTTGTCCCCGCCACCACCGACGATGGTGGTCTTTCCCTTGGCGACGATGATACGGTCACAACTACCGAGGCTTGTGGGGCCCTGGGTCTTCAGGTCAGCACCCTGATCCTTGCACAGAACCGTGGCACCGGTGAGCACAGATATGTCCTCGAGCTGCTCACCGAGTTCGTCTCCGAATCCTGGCGCCTTCACGGCCACCGCCTTCACAACCCTGCTCACCACGTTGAGCACCAATGTCGCGAGTGCCTCACCCTCGATGTCCTTGGCTATGATGAGCAACGGTCGCTTCTGCTGCACGCTCGCTTCGAGTGAGGGAAGCAGGTCCTGAGCGGTGTTGATGGTCATGTCTGTGAGCAGCACGAGCGGTGATTCGTGGATTGCCTCACGCTTCTCGCGGTCGGTGATCATGTACGGACTGATGTAGCCCTTGTTGAACTCCATCCCCTCGACGACGTCGAGCGAGGTCTCAATTGACTTCGCCTCCTCGACAGTGATCACGCCCTCGCGACCGACCGCCTCGACGGCATCGGCGATCAGTGCCCCGATCATCTCGTCGTTGTTGGCGGCGATGGTCGCCACCTGCTTGATGGTCTCGGACGTCTCAACTGGAACGGCCTGTTCCTTGAGCGCACTCACGACCGCCTCGATGGCGGCGTCGAACCCCGCCTTCAACTCCACAGGGTTGGCACCTTCATCGCGCATCGCCAGCCCATTGTGGCACAGGCTCTGTGCGAGAATGCTCGCGGTCGATGTTCCGTCACCAGCGTTGTCCTGTGTCTTGCTTGCAACCTCTTGGATGAGTTTGGCGCCCATATTGTTGAATGGGTCTGCGAGCTCGATGTCCTTGGCGATGGTCACACCGTCGTTGATGATCGAAGGGCTGCCCCACGACTTTTCTATCACGACCGTGCGCGCAGCGGGCCCAAGAGTTGGGTTGATCGCATTGGCGACAGCATCGATTCCTTCCAGCAGTTTCTGGCGCGCTTCAGCGCCGTAGATTATTTTCTTCGCACCCATGTTCTCACCTCATCCAACGACCTTCGCCTGCAGGTCCTCCTCTTTGATGAGCAGGAATTCCACACCCATCCACTCGAGTTCCATCCCACCGTACTTGCGGTAGATGACTCGATCGCCTTCGGCGACGTTCTCGACTTCCGGACCGACCGCGACGACGGTTCCGACCGTCATCTTCTCGCGTGCCTCCTCTGGCAGCAGCAGGCCGCTCGTGGTCTGCTCTGCAGCTTGCTCAATCTCGACCAGTACCATGCTCGCCAACGGTTCGATTCCAACACTCATGTCCGCTCTCTCCTGACGTCCACGGCGCACAATCCGCAGCGGACGGGACCTCGGAGAAAAAGAGGCTACTTAAAGCCGACGAGATTGACTCTCAGAGCATTCGTCCGAGATATCTCCCTGTGTAGGAGGTAGGATGCTCAGCGACCAGTTCCGGTGACCCTTCGGCGACTACAAATCCACCACCCTCGCCCCCTTCAGGGCCGAGGTCGATGACCCAGCAAGTCATCGATATGGGCGAAGGGCTCACTCGTCATCGAAGACCTCGATCTCGACGCTTCGCCTGACCAGGTCGGTGAACTTGGAGTTGAACCTCGTGGCCCTGACGATGTGATTGTCGATCCAGTGGTAGTTGCCCCCCCTGGGCTTGCCCATCAGCAGATGGTGGTAGGCGAAGCCGTGCCTGCCCAACCAGCGCTCGGTGAGCTCGCGGTGCTCCTCCGTGCGTGCGGAGAAGAAAGTGATGATGTGGCCCTCGTCGTACCATCGGTTGATCGTGGCCAAGGAGTCCGGGTAGACCTCTGCAGCCTCCATCCTCTCAGGGGACTCGTTCGGGATGTCCTCGCCCACCGTCCCGTCGATGTCGATGAGGTAGTTCTTCATCCCCTCTGGCAGGACCGGGCTGAGCCGCTTGCCCGACTCGTCAATCGTCTCAACGAGGTCCACCATGCCTCTCAACGGCGCGATTCCGTCCATAATGCCTCGTTCCTGCATTCCTGAATTCGGAATGGGATTCCCGTTTTCCGAACCGTTAAGAATGGAAGGGGGGACGGCGGCCCGTGTCGGGAGTCTACGACAGAAGCAGGAAGGAGGCCGTCGTCCGGCTCGTCTCACCGAACTTCGACAGAGCCTTGTCGAAGTACTTCGGCACCCGCACGCCAAACCCAATAGCCGCTCAGGGCACGCATGACACCTACGTGACTGCGCTCTCCGCACACGGCAGTGAGGTCACAATCCTGCCCTCGCTAGAGGAGCACCCGGACTGCTGCTTCATCGAGGACACAGCGGTGATGATCGACGGCACGGCGCTCATCCCCAACATGGGACACCCCTCTCGCGAGGGCGAGCAGAAGGCTGTTGCAGAGCACCTGTCGGCCGATGCCGATATCATCAGGATGCCCGAGGGTGCGACCCTGGATGGTGGTGACGTGCTGTTCTACGACGACCGTTACCTCATCGGGCTCTCGACCCGGACCAACCGCGCCGGCGCCGAGTTCCTCGCCGAGCAGGTCAGGGCCGAGGACTTCTCGGTCGAGCTGGTCGATATCCCGCCCTCAACCCTGCACCTCTCGACCGTCTGCTCCTCCCCGCGCCCGGACACCCTGCTCGTGGCCGAGGGCCACCTCACAGCGCAGCAGGTGGGGCACTTGGCCGAAGAGATCCTCTGGGTGCCCAACAAGGAGAGCTATGCGGCGAACAGCATCGGCTACAGCGGCGACCGGGTCATCGTGGCGAGTGGCTACCCCGTGACCAGGCGGGTCCTGCTGGACGCCGGATTCTCGATCACCTCGGTCGACATGGACGCCATCAAGCAGGCCGATGGTTCGCTGACCTGCCTGTCGGTCTTCAATCAGTGAGAGAGACGCCTGTTTCGGGCCGCGAAACTGCTTAAGTGCGGGGTAAGCACAGCCTAAGACATGCACACAGCAGGGAAGGTGTTCCTCGGATTAGGAGGAGCCGTAGCAGTGTTTGGAATCGTGATGATGATAATGGGCGGGAGCACCATCGGAGACTCATTCGACGTCGAGAACGATAATGCGTTTGAGGGTACGAGTGGTCAATTCTACACTGATGGTTCAGAAGACTTCGTCATCTACATCAAAGACGATATCGATTGCACCTCGGTAACGGTTACGATTACGAACGATGATACGGGTGAAGACCATTTTGTAGCAGATGAGGATTGCGACAAGGCGGCAGAAGAAGACCCAGTTGGATTCCGATCCATCGGCTTGCTCGATTGGAATTATGATAGACCTGGCAATTACACCGTCACCGCCTCCGAAAAAATCTACCTCGTTAGCCTTTGGGATGAATTAGGTGGGCTCGCTGGCGGGTTCTTCCAGGCACTCAGCGGCGCGGGCATGATCGCGTGCGGTGCTTGCTTTCTACTGCTGGGTGGGATATTAGCACTGGTCCTGAATGACCCGAAGGAAGCTACTCAGATGCAGACACCGCCAACCGAGGGGTATTCCAAAGACTGACCGAGGCATTGAACACGGTCTCGACTATCGCATGGTCGTGCGCTCGCGCGGCAGCATCGCCCTGCTACTGGTCGTGCTGATGGTCTCAGCACCGCTCAGCGGCTGCTTCGGAGAGGAGGAATCCGAGGCTAGCGCCAGCAGCCTCAGCATCACCCCCAAGGTGCTCGAGGCGGGCGTCTTCCAGCAGGTCGAGTTGAGCGCCAAGGCCGGCATGTCCGTCTTCGTGCCCTACCTCGTCATCGACCCGGCCACTGGTTTCGTGCAGAACTCGACCGTGGTCGACCTGCCTTCGGGCTCCAGCATCACCCTAGAGGTCCTCGCGCCGCCGCGGACCGATACTATGGTCCTCATGGTCGGTGCCAAGGGGCGCGAGCACTGGCCGATCCGCGATTCGAACGAGTCGTGGATGACTTGGATGATGCGGGATGGCGACAAGGGCGATGCGGGCAACGGCATCGTGCGCGTGGCGCATGGCGAGAACTCCACTCTGGATACCGTGAACCACAGCGCCCAGCGTGGCGGGGGCGTCTCGGTCAAGACAGTGCTGTCCCTGCGCCCCTCGCTGATCGGGCTTGATCAGGGCGGGGCGCACTCGAGCGGCCTGCTGCACGGCAGGACGGTCTACGAACGGCTCTTCGAGATCACCGACCCAGCGATATCGATCTTTGACGTCGACGGACGCGAGGGCTACTACGACCGTTGGGCGGGACAGGGCAACCCAGCCTACGAGGACGCGGCGATGTATCTGATCGACGAGATGGAGTCGTTCGGCCTGGAGGTCATGGCGCACCGCTTCGAGTTCACCGACATATTCGCCCACCAGAACCCCGAGGCCTACAACATCTGTGGCTACAAATGGGGCAGTGAGTTTGTGAATGAATGGCTGGTTTTCGGCGCACACTTCGACGTAGCACCCCCCGCGAACGCTGTCATACTCGACCCCCACACCACCGGTTCACGCACCTACGGCACTCGCGTCGGCGCGTACGACAACAGCGCTGGCACCTCGATGGTGCTCGAGACCGCCCGCGTGCTTGCCCAGATCGAGAGCCGCCGGACGATGGTGTTCTGCCTATGGTCCGGCGAGGAGGGTGGCACGCGAGGCAGCGACTACTGGACCGACGAGTACGTCCGACAGGACCACCCCGAGGTCACGGTCACGAACTACATCAATCTCGACATGGCCGGGGTCAACTGGCCGGGCGGAGGTGGTGCCCCGCACGGCGACCCGGACCCGCAGATCGACGAGAACGGCTACCCCAAGGACTCCGAGGTCTGGCCGATGCGAGTCTACATCGGGCCGAGCGTCGAGCACGACCAGATCAACCAGCCCGGCATGGTGGGAATCTCGAATTGGATCGGTGCCGACGCGCTCGGGCTGGAGCAGCAGATGGGCACGCTGGTCGGGGTGAACCAATCGGCAGACACCTGGAAGACCGACACGTGGCTGGACATGGACCGCCCTGAGATCATCGTCTACGAGGACACCACCGCGAGGAGCGACCACGCCAGCTTCCAGGAAAACCTCGGCACCGTGACCGTTGGCTTCGGCGGCCTTGTCGACGGCTACTGGTGCTACCACCAGACCTGCGACACGCTCGAGGAGATGGAGGACTGGATGGGCACCACCGGCAAGGACTACGGCGAGGAGAACACCGGGGTCGCCAATCTGGTCAACAGCCTAGACTTGATCACGTGGTGGGCGCTGATGATCTTCTTCCACTGTGACGAGACCCCTATAATCAACGAATACCTCTGAAGTTCCTATCAATGATAGGCATATTCTATAAAATGGACGTTTTCGCGGCGCCGTGGAACCGAAGAAGATCGCGACCATCGTCAAAATGCGCGCACTGGGCTGGAGTCAGCGTGAAATCGCCGATGAGATCGGCGTGAGCCAGCCCTCAATCGCATACCAATTACGCAAGCTCAAGCAGAAGTCCGAGGGGGGCTCGAAGGACGAGATCCTCTCGAAGGTCCTGCTGGGTGGTTTCCTCGACTCCCTGTCTGGCTCGGCGCTCGCGAGGTTCCTGCAGTTCTCAGGAGCCAAGGAAGAGGACGAGGTCCCCCTCAGACCCGATACTTTCGATGACGCGATCTAGTCGCTAGCCGATGGGGCGGCCCGAATCGGTGCGTCGGTGAATCATGACGCGTGAAGTCTGATAGTCCTAGTCGCCAAACTTGAGACGCATCGTGGCGATGTCACGCCTCTCTCACCGGTCTCACTCATTCTCTTTCCCGCGCTACGATGCAACTCAACCGAGCAAGGCGCCGAGCTGGGTGAAGTTGAACCACACCATGCTGACGGCGATGATGAGCCACAGCCAGAACATGCTCTCTGACCAGATCTTGATCTTCTTGCCGTCCAAAGGTCCGAATGGCAGCATGTTGAGAGCACCAAGAATGCCATTGGCCCACATCCAGTAGAATACCACGCGGCCTACCCAGTAACTCTCGCCTGCAATACCCCCCGGGCCACCTGTTGCGATGGCGACCAGCAGCCCCATGCACCAGAGCACCACATTGCTGACCGGGCCGGCCAGCGCAATCTTCCCGAACTGCTCCTTGGTAGTGCTGCCAGCGACCATGACTGCCCCCGGCGCCATGAAGACCACGCCGAGGAGCGCCGCTAGGATGACTCCGAAGCGCAAGCCGCGGGGCGAGGCGCGAAACTCGGCCCAGCAACCGTACTTGCGCGCTTGGACCTTGTGAGCGATCTCGTGTATGAGGAAGCCCGGAGTGAAGGTGACTAGAGATAACAAGCCATAGACGAGGAAGACGTCCAGGTTGATGAGGGCGCCGTAGATGCCACCGCTGAACATGAAGGCTAGGGCTAGGGTGAACGCGAGGGTTGCTTGGGTGAGATGGTTGATCTCGGTCTCGGAGAAGTGCCAGATGGAGCCTGTGTGGACCGGGATTGGGCGGGCCTGCTCCTCGACGCCGAAGATGCGCACGAACGGCGCCCCTGAGCCCGATTCGTGGACCACGCGGATGTGCGGCTGGCGCCAGTTGCCGTCGTCCCTCGCTGCGCTGTGACTTCCTGGGGAGCCGATCTTGTCGAACGGATCGTCGTCGAGCCAGTGGGCCCGTGGGTCCCTCTGTCCGGTCATGCGTCTTCCCCCAAGTGGATGTACACGCGCCTGTTGCGCGCTCCCTTGTTGTCGACTTTGCCTATGCGCAGTCGGCCGATCTCCCCGGTGCTGGCGACGTGCGTGCCGCCGCATGACTGCAAATCCACGTCATCGCCGATCTTGACGAGACGGATGCGCTCCGCATCCGCGGGCGGCTTGACGGTCATGGTGCGAGCCAGATCGGGCTGCGCGTCGAACTCCTCTCGCGTTATCCAGACCGTCTCGACCTTGTGGTCGTCCTCGACCAGCCGATTGAGCTCGGCGCTCAGGAACTCCTTGTCGATCTTGTATTCGCCGGTGTCGAAGTCTATGCGGCTCTTGTCCGTGCCCACGGAGCCGCCGGTCACGCCACAGGGAATCGCCGAGCACAGCAAGTGGGTCGCCGTGTGCATCCGCATCAGCCTGTGGCGTCGCTCCCAGTCGAGTGCGGCGGTGACCCCTGTGCCGGGGTCAGGCAGGTCCTGGTCCCCATATGGCACGTGGATGATGTCGCCTTCGGCCCGGATGGTGGTCCCGATGCTTATCGAGTCGCCATCGAAGTCGAGTGTGCCGACATCGCCTGGCTGGCCACCGCCTGTGGCGTAGAATACCGTCTGGTCCAGCACGATGCCACCGCGCTCGTTGACATCGAGCACGTTGGCCTCGCAAGCCCTGATGTAAGCGTCATCCCTGAAGACCTCCGCAGTGCGATGGGTCATGCACGTTCACTTCCAGCGCCGTCTCATTTCAAGGCTCTCAGAACTCACTTCCCATCGAGCAGCTCGGCCACCTCTGCCAGCAGCTCGTCCCATGTCGGTACGTGCTTGGGCCTCTCTCCGGTGAGCTTGGCCAGCATCTCCTCCCTCTGCTCCTCGGAGAGCTCTACGTCGTTCCACTCGTTCATATTGGCGACGTCGCGAATCAGAGAGCGCTTCCTCTTCTTCCGCTGCTCCTCGAACCTAGCCACCACCTCCTCTATCGTGGTGGCCGGAGTCTCACCGTGATGGGCGTCAATCAGCGCTGTGTAGTGCGTCATCAACTCACCGTGCGTCGAGTCGTCGGCGTAGTTCGAGGGATTGGCGAGCATTGTCACGAACTCCCTGGACAGTCGGTCCGCCTTGGTTGAAGCCTTGCCCGAAAGCCTCTCCCTGGTGCGGGCATGCGAGGAGATGCACGAGCGGCACCTCTCGGAACCAGCCACATCGGGCTCGTCGCAGCGCAAGCAGCACACTGCGAAGCCCATCATGTTCATCGAGGACCTAGGCAGACTCACGGGCGGTGCTGCGGCCCGCCTGACATCAACCCTACCCGTGTGTGATGCTCAGGTGCCAGAGTCATTTCTTGCGGCCACTGTAGACCACCAGACCGAGCAGGACGACCCCCCCTGCGGCCAGTATGAGGGGCATGGTATCCATCTTCTCCTCCTCCCACTTGGTCGCATCGTTCGGGAAGAAGTCCGCCCTGTCGCCCACCCCGTCGCCGTCGGAGTCCATTGACTCAGTAGGATCCATAGGGAATGCATCGCTGTTGTCACCGACGCCATCCCCGTCAGTGTCTATCCACTCTCGTAAGCTGTAAGGGAACGCGTCCATGTTGTCCCCAAAGCCGTCCCCGTCGGTGTCTACCGTCTCGCTGGCATCCCCTGGGAAGGCGTCCTGGTTGTCGCCCACCCCGTCGCCGTCGGTGTCGGCCCACTCAGAGGGGTCGTCTGGGAAGGCGTCTTGGGTGTCGCCTACCCCGTCCCCGTCGGTGTCGGCCCACTCTGAGGGGTCGTCTGGGAAGACATCGGCGTTGTCACCCACCCCGTCCCCGTCGGAATCGGCCCACTCTGAGGAATCATCGGGGAACGAATCGGCGTTGTCACCCACCCCGTCCCCGTCGGAATCGGCCCACTCCGAAGGATCCTGAGGGAATTCGTCT
>CATMIM010000008.1 GCA_950068635.1 uncultured Candidatus Poseidoniales archaeon | reverse complement strand
GGCAGATAAACGCCTCGGACATAGAGAGTGACCATCTGGGTCTGGTAGTTGGGAATGCCCTCAGTTCTGACCGAGTACTCACTCGTCGCCCTGAATTGCAACTGATAGTAGGTGTCAGACCAGCCTTGGACCTTCGGCGTTCTAATCATCACTCGCACCTTGTCAGCCGGAGCCTGGGGTTCGATTTCAGTCGAGATGGTCGGTAGGGTGATTTGGAAATCTGCCTCCTCCAAATCATCTCGGTTTGCGATCTCGATGTTGAAGCGGTCGTAGGCGTTGCCGTCGTTGTACACCTTGAACTCGAAGATGTAGTCGACCTTCGGCCTGAGCTGCTTGAACGGTTCCTCGGCCTCGACACGCAGTCGGCTGTACTGCATGATGGTCACGAGCGCGTTGACGGTGTTCGAAGTGCAGGACGGACAGGCGACACCGTTGGCGGTGTCCACCGTCGCTGAGACGGTCACAGTACGGCTTCCTTCTGCCATCCGGTCATCCCCGCGCACGACCACCTCGAACACGGCGTCGTCGTATGCTCCGACGATCACCGAACCCGGCGCGGCGAATGCAAGTCCACCCGCTGTGACCTGTATGCGCACCTTCTCGGTGTACTGTGTCGGGTTGGTGGCGGTGCAGAAGGTGGTACCGACTCGCGTGGCGCCCGGGTAGACCTCAACAGGAATCGAGGCCGGCGAGCAGGCCACGTTGATCTCCGGGTTCGGGGAAATCCCCTGAGCCGAGACCGCGCCAGCGGCACCGGCCCACAAGCCCAGGACATACACCAACATGAGAAGGGTCATCCTCCGAACAGCACTTCGGTTCATCATCTGGCACCTTCGGTGAACGGTCGCCGAGAGAGTCCTATAAGGATTCGGGGACGATGGCCCCCGATGACGTGCTACGCACGTGTTTTCGCCATATTCGAGGGTGTCGACCCTAGAGATCATCCAAGTCGAGGTCATCGAGGTCCAGGTCATCGAAATCATCGTCATCGAAGTCGAAATCGTCGTCGTCGAAGTCATCGGCCGCCAAGGACCGCCGGTTGGATACCAGTTTGACCACGACGACGATTGCACCCACCACCGCCAACAGCAGCAGGATGGTAGCCACGGAGACCGCCCACGTCGGCACACCCGCCACCGAGAGAATGAGTTCCTGCTTGGCGACGGTCTCCAGCCGGAACACATCGTTGATCGTCCACGCATTCCCTTCGTCCACGCTGTGCTGGCTGGTCGCCGTGATCTCCACCTCGAAGATACCGTCACCCACCTCCTTCGTCGTCGTCACGGTCAGCGTAACGTCGGCCGTCGCATCGGCGTTCAACTCGAACGATGACCCACTGAACGAGAACTGCACCCCTAACTGCTCCAACCCACTCCGGTTCACCACGTCGAGGGTGATGGTGTCCTTGTCGTTGCCCCTGTTCTGCACCTTGAACACGATCTCGCCCGACTGACCAGGATCGAGCAGCAACTCCTGCGGGTCGATGAGCAGCCCAGGTCGACCGTACTGCTGTATGGCCACCGTCACCCGGAAAGTCTCCTCGGTACAGCTGAGACACGGGAGGCCTCCCGCGGATTCGACGAGGGCATTGATGTCCGACTGGATGTTCTTCACCGGGTCCCCCAACTCCGCGCGATAGACCACCTGGAAGGTAACGTCATCATTGCCGGGAACTGTTACGGTCTCAGGAGCGGCATACACCAGATCCACCACATCGACTGTGATGTTCACCTCTTCTGAAAGAAAGTAGTCGTTGGTGAGGGTGCACGTGGTGGTTCCCGTGGCGGGGGTGCCAGGAGCAACCTCCACAGGTATCTCGACCGGACTGCACTCGATGTCCACGCTCGGAGTAAGTTGAGCCTGTGCAGCCGGGATGGCCCCCAAGAGCAAGAGGGGGAGAAGGCAGGCGAACACCCACGAGTGCCCACGGCGAGGACCTGTTGCAATGCTTGACTGCACCACGTTTCCCTGCTCATCCGTGGTTTATCAGCGTATGCGGACGAGGTGCCTGTGCCCGCCCAATCTTCATGTGCGGGGGCCGAGAGCGGCAGGGGAGGGCCCGTAGCTTAGTCTGGTTAGAGCGCCCGGCTCATAACCGGGTGATCATCGGTTCAAATCCGGTCGGGCCCACATCACTGCTGGATCAGTTGCGCCGCGAGTCGCTCCGCTTCGGCACGAATCGATTCGGGAACGAAGAACATCGTGTTGCTGAATTCGCCGGAGATGGACTTGATCATCGGCGATGATGCGAGAATGTCGCTGCCGTCGTCTAGTTGGATTCCGCCCACATACGGCAGGTATCCTTCCTTGCGCATCCGCGCGTGGATGAGGTCATGTTGCGCATCGAATCCTGCTTCGGAAACCAGCACGGACAGCGGGTCGAGCAACTCCTCCGCCTGCTCAAGAGTGTGTTCGGGGAGCCGGACCCGCTTGTGGAATCCATCGCGGCTGGCCAGTCGAGTGGCGTATCCTGACAGGACCGGGTCGGCGAGGTCTGCCCAAGCGAACACATCGGCGATTACGAACGCGTCCGTCAGTTGGGAATAGCGCAACGGCGTGAGTTCGCGGTTCGACAGCATGTCCCGCATGCGCAGGGAAAGTCGCAGGTCCTCATGTTCGTGCAGGTGCCGCGCCCGCGCCAGGGAGCGTACGTAGTACGCCTGCGTGAGCATATTCAGTTTGTGGAAGTAGACCAGTTGGTACATGTGCCACCGAGTGACGAGGTAGCCTTCGACCACTTCCACCCTGTCCCGCCTCACGACCAAACCCCCCTCATCAGAGATGCGCAATGAGCGCAGGATCCTGTCCAGGTCGATGCTGCCCACATCCGCCCCGGTCCCGAACTGGTCGCGCTTCAGGTAGTCAAGCCGGTCGACATCGAGCTGGCTGGAGATGATCTCGGAGAGGAAGCGTGGCTCGACGCTGCCATCCATGATGGCGAGCAGGCGATCCACCGAATCACCCAGCAATTCCGTGAGCACACCCGACAGGTCGCACTCCTCGTCCTGCATCAACAGGCGACCCCATTCCTCGTGCCCGCGGAAAGTGGCGAACACCTCGGGTGTCTCGAACATGTGTGAGAAGGGAGGGTGCCCGATGTCGTGGAGCAGGGCCGCGATCGGGACCAGACGCGCATCTTCGTCAGAGATCGCATCGGGGTACAGTTCGCGCAGGCGTCCGATCAGTCGAGTCGCGAGGTGGTGCGCACCCAACGAATGCGAGAACCGAGTGTGCGTCGCCGAGGGGAATGCGTAGTGACTGGTGGCGAGCTGTTGGATGTAGCGCAGCCGCTGAAAGGTGCGCGTGTCGATGATGCGGCGGACATCTTCACTGATCTCGATGTCACCGTGCAGCGCGTCGCGGATGATGCGCCCCTCGCCCATCTCACTGCCTCCAGCGTGTGCCGGGACCGGCGCGCTCGCTTCAATCCACCGCATTCGCCAGACGTGATGCCTCTGCGAGAAGAATCAGTGTTCTAGTCCGTTGCAATCCCCGCACGCCGTCGCAGCCACAGCCAAGTGGGAAGATTCACCCCAGCCACCGCCAGCAACCAACCCGCGACACACGCGCCCGCGAGGGTGAGGGTGCTCGAGGACATCGGATAGAACAGCGCGATCAGCAGCGCATACAGCGAGACGGACATGGCGCCGAGCATCATCGGACCGATCGCTCCGGTGGGAACCGCCTCGCCCTGTGAAATCCACAATGCAACCATGCTGGTGGTGAATATCGCTGGGAAGATGCTCATCAGCCCACTCGCCAGCGAGTCCCCCGACCCGGCGAGATGGACTGCGATTCCGATCGCCAGCGAAGCAGCGAGCCCCCTCGCCACCAAGGTGCTCGGCCCCACCGGATTATCTCCGCGAGGCGCAGGAACGTGCTTCCAGCAGGTGGCGATGCCGATGCTGATTCCCAGTGCCAGCGCCAGCCAACCGATGAGCAGTGAGGATGTTCCTTGCGCGAGCAGGAAGCCCACGCCGACCATCGTGGCCGCCGCAGCGGCTGACCACGCCACGAGAGTGATGAGTGTGATCACAGTCAGACGGACGCCGAATCTCCAATCAGGCAGGCGACCGGGGATGATGCGCCAGAGCCACAGGAAGCCCGCATTGAGCAGCAACCCGACCGGAACGATGCCCATCGCTCGCTGGAACTGTTCGGCATCCCCTGAGGTCGCCACCCAGATTCCCAGTCCCGCAGGCACCAATGTCGAAGGCACTGTCCCGAGCACCCCGCCGTGGATGCCACCCCAGCGCTCGATGGCGAGCGTGACCAGCACTGCGACAACGCCAGCGAACAGCGCCGAGAGCAGCAGCGAGGTGCTCGGCATGGTTGACACCCTCGCACGAACAGCAGACCTTGCCTAACCGCCTGGTTCCTCGTTGTCCAATGTCTGCTCGAGTTCCCCGTCAGGGGGAGCGTCAGCTCCACCCATCGGCCACAGGCCGGCCTCCTGCCAACCACCGTGCTTCTGCCGCGCATTGGCGACCATCAGCCCGGTGATCACCACGCCGATCAGCAACAGCACGATCAGCGCCGCGAGGAAGAACACCAGACCGGAAATCCCCTCCGAGTCAGCGGTCACAGAGATCGGATCATCTCCCATCACATGCAGATGCGCCACAGCGTTGGTCGAGGCGTTGTCCTCCTTGATGGCGCGCAGCATGATCGTCTGGTTTCCCGTCAGGTGGTTGCCTGGCAGGTAGCGCAGCCGGTCGAGCAGCATCTCATGAGTAACCTCGACAGAGGTCTCTCCCGGTTCGTAATACGGGTGATCGGACCAGTAGTCACGCATGTCCCATGTGCGCCACTGGATCTTCATCGGATCCCCCAGGAGTGAGAAGACGACGCCTCCACCCGGGCCGACGTGCACCTTGTTGTCTCCGCCGATCTCGCTCACCAATGAAACGTTCATCGCAAGAGTCAGGCCATACACCTCGTTGGCCGCCTCCATCACTGCGGGAACCGCCTCCACCTGCCCGTGGCCGTAGACGTTGTTCTGCCGATTCTTGGGTATTGCATCCTCAAAACATGGTTCGTTGGCGGCCATGTAGATGCACAAGCGATAGGTTGCAGTCTCCTGCATGATGTTGCGCACATCGAACGGCGAGAGGTCCGGATTCGCCTGGTACATCAGCGCCGCCACTCCGGCGGCTCCAGGGGTCGCCATGCTCGTGCCGGACATCGCGGTGTAGCCGGTTCCGGTGTTTGCATCGACCGACATCACGCTGCTGCCGACGAAGGCGATGTTCGGCTTGATGCGCCCCTCCTCGGTCGGCCCTTGGCTGGAATAGATCGCGATGGCGGTGTCCTTGTCGAGCGCGCCGACCGTCACGACATCCTCCGCGCTCCCTGGTGTGCCGATCTGGAACGAGATGGCGGAGTTGCCCGCGGCGATGAACAGCGAGATGCCGTTGCGCACCATCTCGTTGGCCATCCTGTTGACGCTGTCCTCCTCGGATGAGGTGAACTCGGACAGGCCCGGACCGCCGAGGCTCATGCTCGCCGCCCGGATGTTGAACTCGTGCCGGTAGTCGACCGTCCACTGCATCCCACCCATGACCTGAGCGAAAGAACCCGACCCGCTCCCGCTGAGCACCTTCACTCCCACTAACTGCGCCTGTGGTGCTATCCCGATGTGCTCGTAGGTGGGTGCACCCGTGCCTGTGGTGATGCCCGCACAATGGCTCCCGTGTCCATGGTCGTCGTACGGCTCGACATCGCTGCCGTTGACCTTGTCAGGGTTGTTGATGGCGTCGTAGAAGGCGATGATCTTCGGGTCGTATGTGCTGTTGTCGTCGTCGAGGTCGTCGATGCCGGAGTGATTGCCATCGATGCCGGTGTCGATGATAGCGACTACTGAGCCCGCGCCCGTGTAGCCGGTGTCCTCCCAGACTGTGGTGACGCCGTGCACCTCCTTGACATCCTCCATGGCGATGGTGAGGATGCCGTCCAGTTCCACCATGACGACTCCCGGCAGGTTGGCCAAGGTTCCCAGCCTGCTCACCTCGACGGGGCCGGCGAGAGCATCGATGAGCGGGAAACGCCATTCGGTTTCGAAATTGACATGGTCGGCGAGCATCTTCTCGTCTGCGGCGCTCGGTTGATGGTCGAAATCGACGATCACCCCGATGCGTCCCTCGTCGTCGACCCAATCGTGCAATTCGCTGGCGATCGCTATCGGAATCGAATCGGAGATGCCGTCCCGGTCGCGGTCCATGCTCGTGGTCTCCCACCACGGCTCCTCTCCGACTTCCGCGGGCAGTGGCGCCACTTCTGGCGTGACCGCCGCACCTATACTGGGCAGGAACAGGAGGGCGAACACAGCAAGGCTCGCCCACAGCATGCGGATGCGGCGCGATACGTCACTGCGACTGTCAGCAATCATCTCGCTCGGTCCGATGTGCCCGTAGACACGCCTTCAACCTGACCCTTCCCGGCGGCAGACTGAAAATCCGGCCTCTGGTGATGTGAGCATGCGCCCGCGGACGGGGACGGGTCGGCGGTCGACGCTTCCCGGTTCAGCAGTGCTCGCGCTGCTGCTGGCCCTGCTGCTGTTTCCGCTGCCAACAGCCACCGCTGCCTCATTCCGTCTGGACGAGCCGATCTACCACGACGGTGACGAGTTCGTCTACGAGGGTTACACAGCAGAACTGCTCAACCGCCTGCGCGCCGCCTGGGAGGACGAAGGTGACCTGCTGAGCGTCGCGGTGACCGCTTCGGAGGAGTTGACCGTGGGTCATCTCGGCAGCGAGGGCTGCAGCATCCTCGGCTGGTCGGGCAACTGCGACCGAGCCCGAATCAGCCACTCTGTGAACGTCACCATCACCTGGGTGGAGAACACCACCGCGTTCACCAACGACACGCTGAACATGTCCATCGTGCATACTGCCGACCACTGGAAGGCGCAAGGCACCCATCGCTACGAGAAACTCGCCGCCGTGACCAACACCGAGACCTCTTTCTCGGGCGGCGGCGAGGACAACGTCCTCGATTACGAGCTCCGCGAGACCACCGAAACGGAACGGGTCGGCGACTGGCCGGATGTGGTCGAGGTGGGAAGTTCGTGGGACGTGGAGATGACCGAGACTTCGAACGTGACCGAGCGCACTCGGGAGAACAAAGGTCCGTGGACGGAGAGTTGGCGGGACGAGGTGAGCACGCAGCAGGTGGCCTACCGTGCCCTGAACCTGACGACAGTGCACTACGGAGCGGCCAACGAGAAGTCGCATGACACCATCATCATCCGCCGCGACCATCTGGGTGACAACCTCACCTTCCTCGACCACTTCAGGGAGGAGGGCTTCCTCGCGCGCACCGAGATGTACGATGGGGAGACCCTGCTCCTTTCCACCACCCTGGTGGAGTACAGTTACTACGAATCGGAGCCGCATTCGGTGACCAGCACGTCGAACTGGCTCATGCCCGCGATCATCGTCGGGCTCGTCATCATGGCGATCATCGCCGCCGGTGCTGCCTTCGCGGTCGTCAGTAGCGTACCGCGGGCTCGAAATCCTGAACAAGACGAGCCATGACCTCGCTCGCCTCGGCCGCCAGCGAAAGTGCCTGGATTCTGAGCAGGCCACCGATGGCGCTCCCCTCGAGAGTCAGCGTGTCCACTCCGACGACCTGGCTGGACAGCATGATCGCCACGACACCGTGCGTCCCCCAGTCGTATTCTGTCGGCGTGTCGTCCATGGAGTTGCCAACGGGCAGCATCAGGCGCGCCGTGCCGTTGGAAACGGTCGTCCAAGCTAGCGTCGTACTTCCGTGGTAGACGATTCCGGACGCATTCGCCACCGGCTGCCCTGCTGAATCATTGACCCAAATGGTCAGGTTGACCTCGGCGTTCAATGGCGACCAGTCGGGCTGCACCGCGACCTCGATGACCTCGTCCGGTGTGGCGGGAGAGTATCCTGTCAGGACGAGTGTCGCGTTGACTCCGCCGAGCGCGATGTCGTCGGTCCAGCGGTGCGTGTACTGGCGCACGGCGGGACACCACCAGCGCCATTCCTCGGGCTCGCCCGCTTCGTCGTGCATCCACACCTCGGTGCTGTTCTCGCATCCGGGCCACGCGGAATCGACCTGCCCCGCCACCGAGAAGTCCCACTCCTCGTTGCTGTGCTCAGGCCCATCCGGAGCCTCGATCAATCCGCCCTCCCCGCCCGAGTAGTTGCTGGAGTGGTTGGTCTCCTCGTACCAGGAGTCGTTGAGGGCGAGCGGGAAATCATAGAACTCCCGCGGCGGATCATATAGCGAATCCTCGGTGAAGTCGGTGATCTCGATATCCGGGCCTTCGAAGATGATCTGGGGAGTGAAGGTGAACGCCAGTCGCTTGGAGTAGCCGGTCATCGCGAGGTCACTGACTCGATACCATTCCGTCAGTTCGAACAACACCTTGAGTGTTCCATCGACATCGCCGATGACCGGTGCGGGAAAGTCGCGCCCCTGACCGACGAAGTTGCCACTGGTGAAGGTCTGGTAGACCGGCGTCAGTACCCCGTCCACCTCCTGCTCCTGAATCGCCTCCACGGTCATCACTCCGGTGCCGTAGAGGAAATCGAGTTCCGCACCCTCGAGTTCGGCGGTCTCCTCGACCATCTCCATCGCATCGAGTTCGACATCGAAGGTCCACTGGTCGCCGACATTCCATACCGGTACATGCGCAGTCCAGTTCCACTGCACACTCTCGTCAGTCGTCGTGTTCTCCTGTGTTGCATTGCCCTCATCTTCGGTGCTGAAGGAGAACTGGCTCATCGAGAGACCCACATGTGAACTGACCGGGGATGCGAACGAGGTGATCAATAGCAGGAGGAGCACCCCGGAAATGACCTGCTGACGCCCACCCATGGCGTGCCGAGGAGGAGATTCCCACATGAAGCGAGCGCCCCGAGCGGGGTCGAGAGGTGCGCCCTGACGTTTAAGCCACCTTTCGGCATAGCGTAGCCATGAGCAAACTGTGGGCGATGTTCTTTCTGAGCATCCTGCTTGTGAGTGTGATGAACTTCTACGCCGAGGTTCGAGAACCCGACCGTGTGGACATAGCCGAGATCCACGAGCACATACGTGAGTCGGTGAAGGTGCAAGGAGTGTTGACTTCGTACGTGCGCGATCCGTATTCAGACGGGTCGGACCGAATCGACCTGTTGCTCGAGGATGAGTACAACGTCGTGGAGATTCGCTGGACCGAGACCGGCATGCGCCAGTCTGGCCGCGATGATGGACTGCCGGCTACCCTACCGCCAATCGGAACGATGGTCGAAGGGGTCGGCGAGGTGGTCGAATGGAACGGCAAGATCTGGATCCAATCACAGGGTGCCGGTGCGATCACCTACGACGCCAGATGGGTGCCGGACGTGCATCTGCTTTCCCTGACCGATTTGTCCCACAGTCCGAGCACATACGACGGCGACCTGATCACGCTGACCGGATACGCAGGCGGCGTCATCGAGGCGAACATCACGCGGCAGACCTTCTCGCTGATGGACTCGCCGTCGTACAGCAATGCCGACCACATCATCTCCACATCGATGGAGGGGCGCTTGACCGAATCGCTCGAGTCGGGCAGCAAGATCATCGTGACCGGTTGGCTGCGCTGGGACGAACGCTCGTTCCGCTGGCAGTTGCAGACCCACGCCACCCAGATCGAGGTGCTGTGGGCGGCGGGGGCGAAGCGACTCTCATGGAGCTCGGACGCCGTCTACTGGTCGTACGATGTAGGAGCGCTGGTGACTCTTGAGGGGACCAGCGCCAACCTCTCCGACGGCTGGTGGGTCATGGGACCCGGAGATGCGGGCCAGAACAAACTCTGCCTGCTTCCAGCACCGGGAGACCAGGACGGCATCACACAGGACTGGACCGGCCGGCTGGTGTGGGAGGAGCAGAAGGTGCAACTATGCCTCGACCACGGTTACGATGCTGAGTTCACGAACCCGACAGGAGCCATTGGCGAGGAGACTGTGCCACTGGGAGATGTCGTGCGCGACCCGAACGCCTATCGCAACCAGACGCTGAACTTCGAGGGCTGGAGCACCGACCCCATCTCCCCCGACTACAACAAGGGCTACTTCGCCGACGGACCTGACTACTTCACCCGCTCGACGCGCGTGCGCATGGTGCTCGAGGGCGCCCGCGCTGAATGGCTCGAAGCCGACACCATGGTGCGCATCAACGCCACGGTCATCTGGGACACAGCCGATGCGCGGCTCATCCTGCAGGTGCACGCGATCACGCTCGTCGGGCCAACCCCCAACCCGGTCACGCTCTCCTGGACCGAGGGCTTCGATGACTGGCAGTGGGACATCAACAAGCGGGTCAAGATCAGCGGCATCGCGACCAACGGTTCCGACGGAACGCTGTGGATCGCCCGCGAAGGGAGTGCCATTGGAGAACGACTCTGCCTTCTCGGTGACGGTAGCGAACTGGCCGCGCAGACCGCGGCGGGCGCTCAACCGATCGACTGGGTAGGCCGGTTGACCACGGAAGAGAACGTGGCCGACCGAGAAGTGAAACTCTGTCTGGACCGTCGTTGAGGGTCAGATGGCGTTTGGAGAACTTGTGAGGTGAAGATATGGAGGTGTGGCTGGCAGAATATCTCTGGTTGCTGGCAGCGTTCTTCATCGGCGTCTTCCTCGGCTGCATGACCGGCCTCATCCCCGGATTCCACGTCAACAACGTAGCACTGATCGCGCTCAGCATGTCACCGCTGGCGGTGGGAATCGGAATCCCTCTGTCCGCGGTGGCGGCGATCATCGTGGCGATGGGCTGCGTGCACACCTTCCTCAACTACATTCCAAGCGCACTGGTGGGCGCCCCTGACGGTGACACCGCGCTCGCACTGCTGCCCGGTCACCGCATGCTGCTCGCTGGCTACGCCACGCAGGGTGTCTGCTACTCGGCGCGCGGCTCGCAGCTCGGGATGATACTCGCGGTATGTCTGCTGGGATTCGCCCGCCTCCTGTTCGGTGTGGACCCCGGGCTCGGCCTGTACGCCGAGAGTCGGGAGCTCCTCCCGTGGCTGCTGCTGGCGATCTCCTCCTTCCTCATCCTCACGGAGACGACCAGACTGCCTTGGCCGATGTGGATGCGCGCCATGAGCAAG
>CATMIM010000007.1 GCA_950068635.1 uncultured Candidatus Poseidoniales archaeon | reverse complement strand
AGCAGCCAGCGCAGGTAACCCGGGTCGTTGAGTTCCAAGGTCCGCAGGGTGACGCCGCGGTGGCGCCCGAAGGCGAGAACCAGTTCTTGGTCCGACCAGCGCAGCCTGCCGTTCGCATCGAATGGTTCGAGGTCGTCGTAACCCGGACCGAGATCGCTGTTCTCACCGATTCTTCCACTCGCCAGCCACTCCTCGATGTCCTCGAGCGGGCGGCGGAACTGACGCGGATGCTCCTCGATGATGCGCCAGAGCAGCAGCAGGGTGGCTGCAGCATCGGCGCCGGCGGTGTGCGCTCTCTCGAGTTCGACGCCGTAGCGGGCGCACATGGCGGTCAGCGTGTGTCGTCGAGGGAGCCTCAGTCGGCGAGCGACCACGAGCGTGTCGATCACTGCTCTAGGAGTCGGCATCATCCTGCCCACGCGCATGTACTCGTCGCGCATGAATGGCCAATCGAATCGGTTGACGTTGTGACCAACGATGACCGCTCCCTCGATCAGTTCGTCGATTCGATCGACATGTTCGCCGAAGGTCTGTTTCCCAGCGACATCAGAATCGTTGAAACCGTGTACACGCGTTGAATCTGGTGGAATCCTGCGCTGTGGGTCCACCATCTCCTCGACGTGGATGGAATCACCATCCTCTGAGCAGCCGACCAGCGCGTACTGGATGATGCGGTGCCGGCCGCTCGACAATCCGGTGGTCTCGAGGTCGAACCCAAGTACGCGGAAACCAGCGAGTGGGTCGTGTACCATACGCTGTCTGCGGGCGTGGCACTATGTTTGAACTTGCGCCCACACGCCACGCCACGGGTGGAATGTCCATATCCCCAACCCCCCTTGGCTACACGGGTGAACGGGATGGGGCTGCTGGACTCTCTGCGCCGATTGTTCGGAGGAAAGCCTGAGGTTTCAGCGGAAACGAGTTTCGATGACACGGAGCAGGAGGCGACGCGTCAATTGACCGAGATCTATGGCGAGCAGCGCGACGAGGAGCTGAGAACGGCACTGGAAGTTCTCGAGGCGAGCATGCTCGAGGCTGAGGAGATCGAGCTCGAACCCTCCCCGGTGGAGTTCGATGCCGGCGAGGCTGACGCGGACGATCTGCTCACCGAGGATCCGCTCGTCGACCATTACAAGATGGCAATGGGGGACAAAGTCGATCTGGACAGCGCCGACGAACATCTTGTCGAGGCGGACATGGTCTCTTCCGACGGCTCGGACATGTCCGCCTACGAACAGGTCGATGTACCGGTCGGCAGCGATGACGATGATGAGCCCACCACCGCGGAGATGAAGCGGATGAAGAAGGCAGAACTGGTGGAGCTCGCTCGTGCCAAGGGACTGCCTGTGAGCGGCACCAAGGCTGATCTGCTCGAACGTCTGGGTGACTGACCGCAACGTCACACATGCTCCCATAGATGGGGCAGGGACTGCATGGCTGCGTCAGCCTGTTAAACGATGGTTCTGGCTCCCGTCCCATGACGAAGGGCGTCCGCTCGATGCTGGCTTGCTTCCTGCTGGCCAGTCTGCTGCTCTCAGGCTGCACGAGCGTCATCGGCCCGCCCGATCCCAAAGCCCGCCTGTCTGTTGATGTTGACAACATCCATGCGGGCGAGGCGGTGAACTTCGACGCCCGCGATTCATCCACCCCTGATGCTACGGTGATCGTCGAGTTTCTGTGGGACTTCGGTGACGGCACCACCCATACGAGCACTCAGGGCCTCGCCACCCACGTTTACGAAGAACTGGGCACCTACGAAGCCAGCGTGCAGGTGAGCAATGACCAGGGTGGCACTGATCTCGCCCGTTGGACGATCAACGTCAATGGCTATCCGTTCGTCTCTCTGGCGATGCCGACGACGGCCAAGGTGAGCGATCTTGTCACCCTCGATGCCTCCTCCTCAGCCGACCCTGAGGGCGGAGTGCTCGCGTTCGCCTGGGACCTCAACTGGAGCGCGGACAGCGACCTTGACGGCGACACCGAGAATGATGTCGATTCGACGGAGACGAGCGTCAGCCTGCTGCTGAACAGTTCGGGGAAGCGCAGCGGTTCGGTGACTGTCACAGATGACCAGGGTGCGAGCATCACCCGGCTGTGGAGCATCGACGTGTACACGCGCACATGGAAGGTGGTCTGGGAGGAGCGCCGCATCAACTTCAACTGGTCAGGATATCTCGCCCAAGGGGAGACATGGGCGGAGTCACACGTTCCGGGAACAGATGGTCGGCTGCTGGCTGTGAACGCCACGCTCACACTGGAGATGGATCTGCTGCCGGGCACCCAGCCACAGGACAACTTCACCCTCGGGATCACCGTTCCCGGCAGTGGCTGGACCGATGAGGCGCAGACCGATCAGGAAGACGAAGACTTCACCAAACCGGCGACCGCCTATATCGAGCGTGAGGGGATGAATCCCCGTCCGGTCGGTGAACAGGTCTTCAGCGCCGACCACGTCGACGAGCTGCGGGAGCAGTTGCTCGCCGAGGCGGGTGCCAGGTTCGGACAGGGAGAGTGGGTCTGGTCGGTGCGCGCCGATGATGCCGACCCGGACTTCCTCGTCGATGGCTTCGACCCGGACGAGGGCAACGACTGGGACCTCACGGTGGAGTTCATCGTACTCGTGCCGCGTGTCAGCGAACTGTCGGTGTGAACCCGCGGACGGTGAGGGAGTTGGCGCGAGCGAATGTTGTTATCACCTCAAGCGGTGGCGGCGGTTGAATTCCATGGTCGCGTCGATGGAGATAACCAAGGTGACCGCGCGAGACAGGGTGGTCATCGACCTGAATGTGTGGATGGATGATCCCAATGACCACGATTTCCAGCCGCGCGTTCATCTCGACGGCTCGTTGCTGACCATCACCAACGAGGGGTATGCGGACACGTTCACCACCAAAGAGCTCGATGATGACACCGTTGAAGCGTGTGAGCGGGACCGCAGGGTCGAGTTGCGCGTCAAGTTCCAGGTGGAGGGCATGCACGGCACGTTGCTGCACTCGAATCCGATCCCGGCAGATGGCAAGGGGAAGAAGCTGGCCGAGCCACGCTGGAAGACCGTCGTGCCGATTCTCTGACCTCATCTGATGGGGGGCCCCCGGGTCTCCCACCCTGTGTTCATATCCCCCCGGCGGACCAGTATAGTATGATGTCATACACTGTAGGCAGTCAGAAGTTGGCGCGGTTCATGCGCCTGAAAACCGAAATATTGGATTACGTGCGAACGAATCCGAAATGCACGGCGGCGGACATCGTCGCTTCGCTGTGCAACGACCGCAAGATGAAGAATCACGGACTGACCCCGCGCAAGGTCGGTTTCTTCATTCCCAGGCATTGCAAGGAGATACGCTGGGAACAGGATCGCATGACCGGCAAGCGGGTCTACGCCCTCGCCTGCTGAACACACAGGACTCACAACACCACCCCCGCTCCCTCCGGCCGCCGTCTCCTATGGGCGGTCGGTGTGGAGCACACTTCCTGTCCTTGCCGTCGGGATTAAATCACACTCTCCGCACGGCGCATCCAAGGTCCCTTGGGGTAGCTTGGATATCCTTCATCCCTGCGGAGGATGAGACCCGTGTTCAAATCGCGGAGGGACCGCTCTTCGACGGACTGTACCTCCCCTGATGAGGTTGGGCAATCTTCAAGGCGGTCTGGACGGGCTTGCATATGGGGAAGTCCTTGTCACGATGGAAGCGTCAGGCCGGCAAGGTCGGGATGTACGGGGGCCCGCCGCTGATACTGCTGACCGTGCTGAACGTCTACTATGGCCTCGGCGCCGGCACACCGCGTAGCAAGTTCTACCTCATCCCGTTCCTGAAGGATCTGTCGGGGAATCCGATCCGGCAGCCAACCTGGGATGAATTGGGCATCTGGAGTACACAGGACAGTTTGTTGGTGTTGATCTCGCTGCTCGGAATCATCTGTGGCACGATGTTCGCGCGGCGTGGTGGTCTGATGAGCCTCAATGACCTGCTGAAACTGACCGGTGGGAAGCACAGCATCAAGGGAGGCCAGACGAGGACCCTGCGCATCGGCATGGAGGTGAAGACTCCCGGGGGGCTTACAGGGGTGATCGAGCACATCAACCCGGAGCGGGTGCGGGTACGCTCGGGAAGGGTGTCTGTGCACCTCGACAAAGAGGAACTCGAGGCCAGCATCAAGGAGAACGATGACTGACAGTCAGATCACCGCGGGCAAGCCCCGGCTCCGAGTGGTTCAAGTCGCTGTGTCATTTGGGAAGGCCACTGGACCTGTGGTGTAGCCTGGATATCACTCTAGCCTCCGGAGCTGGAAACCCGTGTTCGAATCGCGGCAGGTCCGCCACGTCCCTCACAGCGTTCAAGCACCTGATGCCCGACCCGGAAGCATGGCATTCACCGCCACTCGCCGCGTCGACTTCCCGATGCTCGATCTGGCAGGCATCGTCTACTACCCCCAGTATTGGGACCTCGCCCACAGGTTCTACGAGGAATCGTGGGAGCATTCCTGCGGGATGCACTACGACGTGATCCTGAACGAGCACAGGATCGGCTTCCCGCTCGTCCACAGCGATGCGCAGTTCCTGCACCCGCTGAGTTACGGCGATACCGTCCACTGCACCATCACCGTGCCGAGGATCGGAAACACATCTATTTCATGGCGCTACGAGTTTCGCAATCAGGACGACGTGCTGTGCTGGACCTCGGACCAGGTCACGGTCTGCGTCGACATGAATGATGTCAAACAGAAGATCCCGGTCCCCGACTGGATGCGTGAGGGACTCGCGAAACTAGCACCATGAGCGAGGATTGAAGGGCTGGAAGCAGGTGGTGGATGCATGGAAACCGGAATGCCTGCTGACGTGTTCAGCGATGAGCCGGTGATGCCGGAGATCCCCATCAAGCCGAACAACGCCATTCCGGTGACCATCGGCGTGCTGCTCATCCTAGGCGCGCTGGCCATCGGATTATCCGCATACACCAATCTCTCCACGGAAGGGATGTCAGCCGATGAAGCGCAGGTGATGGCCGACGCGCTCAATTCGCAAGGAGCCGAACTCACTGGTGAACAGGTGCAGGAGTACTTCGACGAGTTGGCGGATGCCGGCTACTTCACCACCCTCGGGGCGATCGAACTCGTCGCTTCCCTCGTACTGCTGACTGGTGGGGTACTGCTGCTGCTGAAGCGAAAACTGGGCGTCTGGCTTGGAATCGGTGGTGGCTCACTGGTGCTGCTCGACGCGATCGTGGGATTCGTGATCCTCAGCGGGGTGGAGCCTCCGAGCGAATTGCTCTCCATCAGCATGAAGCTCACCTCCGGTGTGGGTATCGGATGTGGGCTGCTCTGCCTGGCACTGCCGTTCGTCCCGCTGCTGATCGCAACCGGTCGTGCTGCGCTCGACTGAGGTTCATTCGTCGGCGGAAGCAGCGATTTCGTTCTCGGCGCGCGGCCACTTCTTCGCGAGCGCCTTGGCCAGACCGTCATCGAGGCGGGCGTTCCACCAGTCAGCAGCTCTCCAGATGGCGTAGCGACCGCGGATGCCGCGCATGTCCGCACCCTCCAGTTTCGCTCCCTGCATGTTCGACATGCTGAGTTTCGCTCGCAACAGACGGGCTCCGCGCAGGTCGGCGCCGTCGAGCACCGCCTTGTTCAGGTTCACATCGAGTAGAGAGGCATTCCTGAGGTCTGCTCCGGAGAGATTCGCTCCTGTCAGGTCAGATCCGTCAAGTATCGCCCGTCGGAGATCGGCGCCGCGGAGGTTCGCACCCCTGAGATCCTCGCCACGATGCGAACTGAACGACCAGTCAACTTGCCCTTCATCGGCCTCGTCGGCCATCCTGCCGTTCACTCCCGTGAGCGTTTATCGAGGTGGGCACGGCCTTCTGTGGTCAGAACCGCGTAGCGATTCTTGTTGTTGCCATCCCCGACTGGGAAGGAGAGCAGGCCGCGTTCGCGCAGGCGGTTGAGATAGAGGCTGAGATTTCCCGGTGAATCGATTCCCGCATCGGTGAACAGACCATTGATGACCCGAGGGGGAGAGTCCTCCGTGCCTTCCACTTCGCGCAGGTACTGTATCGCCGCCAGCACCTGATCGGGTTTGCGCGTGAGGTTGTTGTACTCGCACAGTGCCCTGAACGAACTACCTCGTTCCGGGAGTCCTGATTCGCGTGCGGCTTCACGCGCGGCTTCGATGGCAGCTTCACGCGCCCCGCGGATGCTTGCCAGAGCAGTCGACCAGACATCCTGCTCCATCTGGGTCAGCATTCGAGAGTCGACTTCCTTCGCCGTACCAGTCAGGTCGACGTCCACATCTCCGACGCGGATCTGGATTCGGCTTTCGACCGCACCGCTGCTCCCATCCACCGTCACCACAAGCCCTCTTGGCGGCCCAAGCCGAGCGATATATTAACGGTTACTACCATATCATTTCATTCTGGTCGACGAATGACTGTCAGACTGTGGCTGATTCATTCAACGAATTATTCCACATACCGGGATAATATCAGTCTCTTCGCCACCTACGACCCATTCTACTTCCGGATTGCGTCATTGGTGTCTGGCGCAAGTGACTTGATGGAGTCCACCCGTCGCTCTGCTCCGGGTGGCACATGTGACGCGCGTACGCGACCGCCGGCGCGGGACTTTCCTGCTGCTCGCAGTGCTGCTGCTCGCACCGCTTTCCCCCCTTCTTGGTGGTGCGCTGGCGTCGAGCCACGCTGGTTCGATCTACACATTCGCAGATGGCAGCAACTCGGTGGATGTGGACATCAACACGACAGGTGTCAACAACGACACGCTGCTCACACTGATGCGCAACAGCACCATCACCAGCGCCACCATGGACATCAACTACGACGCTGCTCGACCGAGCCCGGGCGTGGTTCGCCTGGACATCGACCAGGATGGGTTGTACGAATGGGAGTACGATTACCTTGGATTCGGTGATCTGGGTGATCAGAGGACCTTCTCTGATGGTTCCACGTCGAACACGACCGCGGTGAACAGCAGTGGGGGGCCGCTGATTGATTTCCTGCTACCGAGCACCACTCAATTGCAGAACGTCGGCATGATTGTCGAGTTCACGCCGGACTTCGGCGGCGGCTGGATCCAGACCGGCATCATCGATCATCTCGAAACTGCGGATGTCGACAACGATGGTCTACCAGAACCGATGTTCCTGCAGCGGGACCACCTCTGGCCGAGTGGCAACTCAAGCCCAGCGATCGGCTACGTCGACTGGTCGTCGACCACCGGATTCAGCAATATCCACTGGGAGGCGACCTGCGCCGATGCGACGAAACTCATCACCGGGGACCTGAACAATGATGGTTATGCCGAGATGCTGGCCCTCGACCTGAATTCCTCGCACCTCTGCATCGGCCTGTCCAACGGGAACGGCACATGGAGCAACTCGAGCAACGTCAGCATGGGGCCTGATCTGACGGCGGCAGTGGTGGCCGACCTGTCACAGGACGGCTACGGTGATGTGGTGACCGTGCACAACAACGGGAACCTGAACGTCAGTCTGTGGAACCAGGCCAACGGCTCGCTCGATGGGGCGATCACCTTCTACATCGAGCAGAACGGGTCTGTGGGCGGCATGGGTGCCCCTCTGTCCTCTTTGGTGGTGGAGGACTTCTGGAGTCAGGGAACCAACCTGTCCGTGGCCGTGGTCGACGGCATGGACGGACACACGAGCATGTACAACTTCACCAACAACTCGTGGATTCCACTGGCGACGGACTTCAGCTTCGATTGCATACAGCGCGGGTTGCAGGCCGTTGACTATGACGGCGACGGCTTCGTCGATCTGGTCGGGGATTACGATGGCGGCGCATGCACGGCACGCTTCAACGGCAGTGGCTGGACCACCCAGCTTGCGCCCGGTCTGCAATCTGTCAACCACACCTTCGCCGATTGGAACGGGAATGGAACCATCGACATGCTGGTAGCGTCCATTGGGAGTCCGGATGGAAACGATTCCACCATGGATGGCAACCTGTCCGTGTTTGCGTTCGCCCCCAACGGCACCATCACCACCCAACCTTATCGTAACCTGAATCCGCACACCGCGCCGCGTGAGGTGCAGGTGGCTGACCTCGACGGAGACGGTCATCTCGAACAACTGATCAGCGCTGGAGAGAGCCAGCGGGGTCTGTTCATGGCCGGCTGGCATGAGGTCGGCTTCGATGTGGAGGGTGACGGCGACGACGAGGGAGTTCTCGCGGGCTATGCGGGAGATGGACAGAACGGCGTTGACAACCTGGAGTGGTTCAACCAGGGTAACATCACTCAAGGACTCTCACAGAACATCGCTGCTGGGATGATGGCGCCCATGCTCTACCAATACGGCATCGAGATGATCTCGGTGAGGCCGATGGTCTCGTCGCTCGGTTCAGGAGATGTACGCATGTCTGGATTCAACGCCACTTACTCAGCGTTCTTCCTGATCGATGACAACCTCGGAACTGGCAACCTGTCGAACTCGCTCAACCTCGTGATGCAGATGGGTAGCGGGACGTTCAACGTCAGCCTTCCTCTGTCCGCCACGCGCAATGGTTCTGTGACGCTCGAGGCTGTGAACATCAATTGGATTGACGGAGCGCTCAACCAGGTTCTGCCAGATGCCCCCATACTCAGCCTCTACGGTGTCGCTTGGGACAATGTCTCTCTGATGTGGACTGACATCAGCGCCGGTGCCCCCGGCTTCCTGAACTACGAGTTGTTCCGCTGGTTGAACGGCACCAACCGTCCATCCCTCGCTCACATGTCTCCACTGGCCAACGGTATCATGGATGGGAACAATGTGGCTAACAAGACGTTCGATTATCAGGTGCGTGCATTCTACAACTTCGGCATCTACAGCCACTTCTCGAACATCCTCACGGTGAGCGTTCCTGCACAACCGCCCCCCGAACCTCCTGATACCACCCCACCCGATGCCGTGACGGTCTCGATTGCAGACCGTGCAGACGATTCCGGCGGTGTTCTCATCGCATCGTGGACCGCTGCTAACGCCTCGGGGGACTTGGATTATGAGTTGCTGTTCGTCGAGTCCACGGACATCTCCGACGCCTCGTCGCTGACGCCGGTTGCGCAGATCAGTGCCGGTGAAGATACGCTGGTGAATGTCAGTACTCTCGGGGACGGCAGCGCGATCGCTGACGGAAGCGACGTGTGGGCGGCGGTGGTCTCGGTCGATGTCAGCGGGAACGCTTGGTGGAACGTGACCGCCACCGGTCCGGTGCAGGCGCACAACAACACGGTGCGCCCGTCCGAGATCAGCATCGCTGTCTCCACCGGTTCTGTCCCGGTGGGAGGGGTGCATCCGCTCCAATCCGGCAGTTCCGTGGATGTCGATGTCCAACTGAGCAGTGAGGGAGAGCTGCTCATCGGCCGCGCTGTCTCGGTCGAGATCTCGGCTGGCACCGTCTCTGGCACAAAAATGGGGGTGACTGACGGCAGCGGCAGGGCGATCATATCCTGGGCGGATTGGGAGGATGCGCTGACCGCCTACGGGATGATGGTCGGAGATGTGAGCATCACCGCCGAGTACGCTGGAGGAATCTACGGAGATGACAATTAGGTGCTGGGCTCGTCCAGCGCCAGCGCGCCCGCCCACGCGCACGTGGATGCGACGCTGTCCGCAGATTCCACCGATGTGCAGATGACCGGTGATTCCGCAGACGTCACCATCCGGCTGCTCGCCGCCGATTCGGTTTACCAGCCCCTGTTCTCTGGGATGGAATTCGACTGGTCGGCGAGGAACGAGTCCGAGCAGACGAGCATCGGCAGTGGAACGGCGACGTTCAACAGCGACGGGCTGGCCATTGTGACCTTCGATCATGCGACCGGTGGCCAGCTTGACATCTCCATCGACGAGGTCAACCTTTCCGGATGGCTCACGTTGTCAGGCAACCCGCTGACCGTGGAATTCCGCCCGCCCTCTTCTGATCCGGAGCCAGAGCCCGAGCCGGAGCCGGACCCGGAGTTGCTGCCGGTCAACATGACCTGTGAGGATACGGATTGGCGCATCATCGAGAACGAATCGTCGATGACCATGGAGTGTGAACTCCTCAATCTCAATCCGGTGCGAATCAGCGTCGGCATCGACTTCGCACCGCCGACCGAAGGCGTTGACATGTTCGTCATGCCGGGCAACTCAGTGAGCCTGGCGGCGAACGAATCCAAGACCATCAGTTTCGTGGCGAAGGCGTTGGTGAATGCCACACCCGGACCAAGAACGCTGGTCATCACCCTGCCCGTCAACGCAGGAGGATGGATCTCCAACAGTTCAATCGTCGAACTCGATTATCTGGTCATCGCAGCCGCCACCCCTATTCCTCCCGACCAACCGACCCAGCAGACAGGCGGAATCGCCGGCTGGATGTGGGGCGCGATCGCCGGCGCCGTCGTGCTGATGGCCGCCCTGTTCCTCCTCACCACCCGTAGGAGAGGCGCTGTCGAGGAAGAGGAGCAGGATGACTCGGACTGGCTGTCCACAGTGGAAGGGGAGTTCGAGTCCTCGGCTCCGGACAGAGGTGCGGATCTGGGCCTGACCCGCCCGCTCGATGACATCATGCCGACGCGAGCCCGCCCGCGCGACGGTCAACTTGAGGAAGTGGAGCGCGGCGAGGACGAGGAGTACATGGACGACGAGAGCTACCACGTGGATGCGGACGGCGTCGAGTGGTGGAAGGACGAGGAAGACGTCTGGTGGTATCGCTATCCCGACGAGGACGACTGGGCCGAATACCACGACGAGTGACTGCACCGACGGGTATTTCAGAAGCGGAGGGCCGCCCGAGGCCGGGAAGTGAAAGAATGGCAGACGACGATGACTCGCATGGCTTCCCGCTCGTGCTCCACGGTGATGCCGACCCTACCTCGACCGGTGGAGTGGCTGTGTGCGGTTTCTCGACGGTGGGCATGGTTGGGGTGATCGCCGCCAGCAACATCGTCAGCGCGCTCGACCTGAAGCAGCTTGGCACGGTCATCGACCGTAGATTCCCTCCGATGGCATTGGTTCATGACGAGGTTCCCAAGCACCCCGTGCGCGTCTACCAGGGTGACGGTCTGGGTGTGTTCACCTCCGAAATCCAGTTCCCAGCCGAAACCGACGTCAAATTCGCCGAAACCGTGCTCGAATGGTTCACCGAGGGCGGGTTCGACCAGCTGTTCATCATCGACGGCATCGTCTCGCCGGACCTCGGCGAGAAGGACTCCGGCGACATCCACGGAGTGGCCGCTACCGAAGAAGGGCGCAACCGTCTGCGTGCTGCGGGTATCGAGCCCATGCAGCAGGGAATAGTGTCAGGCATCGCCGGGTGGCTGCTCTCAGAGGCGAACCGGCTCAACCTCGACGTGACCGCCCTGCTCGCCGAGTGCAATCCGATGTATCCCGATGCGCGAGCGGCGGCGGTGGCCACCGAGGC
>CATMIM010000006.1 GCA_950068635.1 uncultured Candidatus Poseidoniales archaeon | reverse complement strand
ACTCCAGCGTGCCGGCATGTCCCAGTGGACCCGCCAGTCGTCGTGAGCCAGCCACAGCCGCCGCTTCTCCTGACTCCAGTCGGCCAATCGGTCACCGTGTCAGTGGTTCAGCCTGCCAACCATCATCCTTGCTCTGAGCCTATGCTGCGATGGGGCTTCATACACCGCATCGCTTCGCAGCACCATGGCACGCATCGCTGCGGTCGTCACCAACCCGTGCGCACCCGACCCGCGCGTGCTGCGCGAGGCCCGCTGGTTGGTGGATGCAGGCCATGAGGTCGAGGTGCACGCATTCGACCGGCAGGAAGAGCATGAGCCGCGGGAGGTGGTCGACGGAGTGCGGTTGATTCGTCATCGGGTGGGTGTGACCCCGTTCGGGGGAACTGTTGCTACCGCACGCGGCATCGGGAAGTTCCGCAAGGCCGTCCAGAGGGAGATCGCCGATGTAGATATCGTCCACTGCCACGACGCCGACACCTTGGCGGTCGGCATCGACAGCGGCACTCCGACCTTGTTCGACATGCACGACCTGCACCACACCTGGGTGCGGATGCAGAATCCCGGCTCATGGTTACGGCGACGAGTGTCCGCAGTCCAACAGAGGAAGATGCTGAGTCAGGCGGTTGCTGCAGCGGCTGTGATCACATCATCGACTGGTTTCCAGACCTGGCTGGAGGAACGGGGCATCGCAGCTACGGTCGTAGAGAACAGACCGCTCAGGCAGGAGCCTCTGCCCGCCCCCGAGCGGTTGACAGTAGGCTATCTCGGAGTCATTCGCGAAGCCCGTTCGTTCGAGTTGCTCAAGCAGGCACTGGATCTGATGCAGCCGCGCCCACAGGTCCTCATCGCCGGAGATGGCATCGCCGCCTCCGCCGTAGCAGACTTGCTTCCGCAGGCGGAGATGCCGGGCCCCTTCACCGAGTCCGAACTTCCCGGATTGATGGCGCGGATCAGCGTGATGTACGCGCTCTATCCCCCCGAGCGGGGCAACATCATGCAAGGCGCCCTGCCGGCGAAGATGTTCGAGGCTGCCGCCTTCGGCCGCCCGACAGTCGTCAACTCAGACTGTCACATGGGTGAGGTGTGCGAGTCGGAGCAACTGGGTCGAGCAGTGCCTTGGGGCGATGCACAGGCGCTGGCCACGGCGCTCACAGAGGTCCATGGAAGCACAGTGGAGTTGCAGCACGACGCCGAGCGGGAACGCACTCGCTTCCTTGAGGTCGTCAACCGATTATTGTGAGCCGCCTCAATCGGTAGGGTCAGGGTCACCGGCGCGCAGGTTGCACGGCTCAGGTGAGAGGATGCCCTTCGCTGCCAACTCAGATGCTGCGAGCAGAGCATCTGGCGTCCCGCAATCGAGCCAGACGTACTCATCGATGTCGCGCAGCGCAGCCTTGCCGAGCGCCACGTAGCGCTTGTTGAGGTCGCTGATGGTGAAGTTCCCACCTTTCAGCTCTGATTCCTCGTCGAGAAGCGTCCAGAAATCCTCGTCGTAGAGGTAGATGCCACCGATGGCGACCGATGAGGACGGACTCTCCGGCTTCTCCTCGATGCCCACGAATTCACCTGCGTCGTCGAACACCGCAACGCCGAATCTCTCGGGGTCAGGCACTGTGCGGCCCAGGAGAACGCAACCCGGGGGGTCTACGGATTCTCTCCAGGCGGAGACGTCGTCGGCCAGTTCGTAGGTGACGATGTTGTCGGAGAAGTAGACCAGCATCCGGCTCCCTTCCACGTGCGGGCGGGCGAGATTGAGCGCGTGACCGACGCCCCGTGGCTCCTCCTCGATGACGTAGTGGATGTTCTCACCTTCCAGGCCGGTGCCGACATGCTGCGCGATCTGCCCGATGAAGCGGTTGCCGATGATGGTGATATCACGGATTCCCGCCCGCCGGATGGTAGCCAATGCGTAGTCGATGACAGGCCTTCTGTGCAACGGTAGCAGGGTCTTGTGCGTGTAGCGGGTGAACGGCAGCAGCCGCGTGCCCGCACCCCCCGCCACGAGGATCGCCTTCACCTGATGTCCGGTCATGCGCTCGCCCGCTCCGGGCATGGCTCCTCTTCTAATGGTTCTCGGTCGTCTCGTCGGGCTCGCGCGGGCCCCCGAAATGGCCCTTCGCCACCAGATCACCGAGTTTCTCCACCCCTGCCTCAATGAGTTCGGGGTCGGACTGCTCATCCTCCTCCCAGCGCTTCTGCGCACGCTCAGCCGCGATCAGGTCCGCTTCGGCGACGGTCTCCTCGGCTCGGGTGAGTTCACCTTCCAGATCGTCGAACTCTGGGCGGGGGCCCATGGCGTCTATGCGCGGCAGGCGTGCGTCGATGGTGTCCGCCCCCCTCCCTTCCGCTGGTCCCCGCGGATCGGTGCCGCGGGTGCGGTAGACGGTGCGGCCGTGGGCGTCGACCACCTTGGCCAGCGGGTCCGCCTCGGCGGCGAGCAGTTCATCCATCAGGCGGTCGAACGCGTCGGGAACACCCGTCATCGTGAACGCGCCGGCGGTGCCCGGTGCGCGGTCGGCGAGGAATTCTGCCGCCTCCAGCCTGCCTAGCAGGATCTCATCGACGCGTGCGAGCGAGTCGCGCGCGGCACTTCTTTCGAGCAGCATGGCGAACAGCAGCAGGCCGATGCCGATCGCCTGCCAGGTGGCGTCCGACCATTGGGACAGGCGGCTGGCGGCGGCGAGGCCGAGCGCGATCACCAGGACCTTCCACAGCAGGCCGCCAAGCCACAACCGCCAGTACAGTTCGGAGCGCCGCTTCGAGACCAGTGGAACGCCTCAGGCTAGGTCTTCTGGCAGCGCCTTCAACCAAGTTTCGGTGCTTGTGCGCTGTGGCAGGCCGATGTCGATGACAGGTATGGGTGGGGGAGAGGGTGTCTTCCGGCCGGCGTCATGACCCACCACTCCCATCACCACCGAGTCCGAGACGTGCACCTCGGAAGTGCGCGGTGCCATCGCCAGACGGGAGATCACCTCGGTGAGCGCCCTCTGGAGTTCGCGGTTGCCCTCACAGATCTCCTCGAGCACGTGTTTCTGCGCTCCCGTGGACAGGTTTGCCTGATTGGCGAGCATCCGCTCGAGCGATGCGAGCGTCTCCTCCCAACGCCCATGACCGTCCACCGTCTGCTGTTCCAGTCGCTCGAGCATGCTCTGTTGGGCGCGTATCAGCCTCTGTGCCTCTTCCATCGCCTGCTTCTGTGCATCGAGCGTCTCCTTCTGGTCGTCGATGAGCCGGCGCGCCTCGGGCGCGCCCACGGTGTCCCTGCGTTCGAGTTCGATCAGGGTGTTCTGCAGGCGCGCCTGTCGATCCTCGAGCGACGCCTCGACTTGAGCGAGGCGCTGGTTGAGAGCGTGCACCTGCTGACCGGAGTACTGCAGTCGCAGGGTCTGGTCGTGAGCATGGCGGGTCATGCGGCGCCGTTCACTGGACTGCCAAGGGTAGTCCACCGCCAGCATGGCGGTGAGTCCGATTCCGATGGAGAGGGGGATGGAGGCCCACAGTTCGAATAGAAAGAATCCACCTACGAACGCACCTACCAGAATAGCCCGAATGCGTGGCATTACCGTCAATTGAAGTTCGTTCTGTTCCTTATTCACGGTTTCCCATGGAACCCGGGGCTATCCCGTCCCCAACCCGAAAAGGTCCTCTGCCACTTCGATGATCTCCTTGCGCTCCAGCAGCCACTCCACCGCCTCGTCCAGCTCATCAGCGCTGATGCCGCGGTTCTCGAGCGAATCACCGAGCCCTTCCAGTGATAGTGGAAGATCACCGGTCCCTTCAGCCTCCTCCATCTCGAACAGCACCAACTGGGCCACGATGGCCAGCAGTGGGTCGTCACCGGGCTCTCCGGGAAGGTAATCGAGCAGCACGGCGGCGGGGTGCCCCTCGTTTCCCTCGTCCGGCCGAGTGTCCGCCTCGATGGAGTCGCTGGGCTCGGAAGTCTCCGCTTCCCCGGAGAAGGAGTCGAACAGGTTGCGCTGGTGCGGGTCGTTCCAGCGCACCTCGTCGACCTCGGCCCCCATGCGCCGCAATCGCTCGGCGAGCGTGTTCACACGGTGCAGCCTCTGTTCGAGGCGCATACGTTCCCGTCCGAGTTTCACTTCCACCAACCTCAGTTCATCCTTGGCGCTCTGCGTCAACCACTCGTTCAAGTCCCACGAAGGATCGAGCCTGAGCATGGTATCCCACAGATTACGCACCTCCTCGGGCAGGCTGGAGGCATCTATGCGTGCAGGTCCCTCGCCGTCGCTCGGCGCGCTGTCGGTCATCGCCCCCTTCCTCTCTTGACGGTTGAAGAACTAATCCCTCGATTCAGTCCGCTACCGCGGCGATGGACGCGTTCATGTAGTCCCAGCCGGTGGCCGATTCATGGTGACCTACCGCCTGACGATACTGCCCGGCGACGGCACCGGCCCCGAGGTCATCCAAGAGGCGGAGAAGTTACTGGACGTCATCGAAGCGGGCAGCCCGCTGGCGTTTGAGCGCACGGTCATCCCATGCGGAGGTCAGTATTGGTTGAAGACCGGGGAGGAGTGGCCAAAAGGCTCGTTCGAGCACTGCCGCGACGAGTCGGACGCCATTCTACTGGGAGCGATCGGCTGGCCGGGCGCGGAGTTGCCCAACGGGGACATCGCCGGCGGTCAGGTCATCCTGGGGCTTCGCTCAGGACTCGACCTCTTTGCCAATGTGCGCCCGATCAAACTCTACCGCGGGGTGCGGCACAAGATTCACGACAAATTCACCCAGGTGTGGTCACCCGACAAGGTCGACATGGTGGTGCTCAGGGAGAACACCGAGGGACTCTACCACAGCCTGCTGCGCCGATCCGCCAACCGTTTGATGAACGGCAAGGAGGCCGAGGATCCGGTGATGGAATTCGACGGAATCTCGGGCGAGGTCGCTTGGGACCCGCGTCCGATATCCAGAGCGGGGTCCGAGCGGCTCATTCGACTCGGATTCGATTACGCGCAGCGCCGCGACGGCGCGCCCAAGGACGGCGTGTCACGCGTCACCTGCGTCGACAAGAGCAACGTCACGCGCGGCTGCCAATTGTTCCGAAGGGTGTTCAACGAGATTGCTGAGGATTTCCCCCACATCGCTCACGAGGCAGCGTTCATCGACGCATTCACAATGTGGATGATCCGAAACCCGGAGTGGTTCGATATCGTCGTCACCACCAACATGTTCGGCGACATAGCCACTGACCTCGGCAGCGTTCTCCAAGGTGGCATGGGGATGGCTGCCAGCGGAAACATCGGGGATGAACACGGGCTGTTCGAGCCGGTTCACGGCTCTTCTCCCAAGCACGCAGGCAAGGGTGTGGTGAATCCGATAGCCACACTCAACTCGGTGCAGTTGATGCTTGAATGGCTCGGTATGCAGTGTGACGATGCCGATGCGCTTGCCGCCGCGGAGATCGTCGAGCAGGCAATCTCCGACCAACTCCTGTCGGCTGAAGAGCTCACCTACGACCTGGGCGGAACGGCGTCGACCTCACAGGTGGGCGACAGCATCGTCGCCCGGGTGAGGACTCTGCTCGTCGAGCACTACTCCTGATCGGAATCAGGCTCGGTTCCCTGCTGTTCCTGATAGGTGCGCTGGAATTCCTCCCACAGTTCGGCTTCCACCTCACGCCGGACGTGCACTTCGATCTCCGCGCGGATCTGGCTGTAGAGCTCACCCATCAACTCGGCTCTCATCCGTTCCTCTATCTCCGCGGCGAGCACGCCTTGCTGCGCCTCTGCGTAGCGGGTCACCTGCGCCTCGAGCCGGGAGCACACTTCGAGCAACCAGTCATCGTACGGTTCTGGCAGATCCATTCGCTTGGCCTGCTGCCTGAGCGCCTGCACCGCCTGCGAGCGGATCGGGTCCCCGGCGAGGTAGTCGGCCGCGCCGGTGACGAACGAGACGATGGCCTCGACGAAGTCGCCTTCGGAGATATCGTTGCCACAACCGGGGCAGGTGGTGATCGAATCCTGCACCGGAATGGCGTCATGGTCGAGCACGCTTCGGCGCTGCGCCGGCTGCGTTGAATCGGGCGACTGTTGTTGCACTGGTGTTGCTCTTGCGCGCCCTCCTCGCTTGCGTCTCCGTATCGGCTCGTCCGTCTTTTCAAGGTCGAACGACTTCTGTGACGCTCCGAAGAAACCGCCGCCTTCCAACGTATCCCGGCGCTTCTCGGCCATCAGTACTCACTGATTTCTTTACGTGAGACCTGAAAAAGGTTCTCCCCGATGTCTACTCGGGCATCCGAGTCATGCGGCTCCAGAGCGGATTTCGTCCAGCGCATCCAGCAGAATGGCGTCATTGTCCCATTCCATGTCAGGCGAACCGGCCCCTGCCAACAGCAGCGGCAGCAAATCCTCGAGCACTCGTGTCAACTCGTCGACGATGGTCACCGTCGCTGCGCGGGCAGTGCGCGACAGCGGGTTCAGGTCGACCACGAGCACTTGCTTACCTGCCGCGATGAGCGCTTCGCAGCGGTCCCCGTCCTCCAATGGGACGAATACCACGTCCGCTTGCATGATGCCGCCACGGCTGCACGCCGCCCGCGGCCCTTCGAGTCCGGGGATGTGCCCATCAGCGGCGTCACCGAGCAGCGGCACCGCGAGCACCGCCGCCTTCCAGGCCTCGCCCCCTTCGGCCCAGCCATCCGGGGGGTCCGCTCGCATCACGGCCAGTTTTCGCTCCGCCAGTCTCACGAGCAATGCAGACATCCTCTCCGGAGTGCGATAGTAGATGTTCACCTCGATGGGACAACCGAGCACTGCGGCGCAGCCGAGCATCTGATCAGCGGCCAGGGCTACCGTGTTGCCGTTTACCGACAGCACCGGAGATCCGGCGGAGAGCAGCCGCGCCGCCGCTTCGCCGATGGCTTGGTGCGCCGAAGAGGTCGTGCGCTCGCCCAGCAGATAGTCGAACGCCTCTCCTCGCCCGTGGGCGATGAGCGCGGATTCAGCCAGCAGCCCGTCCGCTGCAGCCTCGGTCAGCAGCCTGCGCGCCAGCAGCGAACGATATCTCGGATGGCTCTCAGGGATTTCATCGGCCATCAAAGCCACCTGCCTGCCTCAACTCCCTTCGAACAGCATCGACAGGTCGAGCGGTTTCGCCCCGCGATGCAGCCCGCTGGTCGAGACGACGTCGACTCTGACCTCCTTCCAGGTCTGCAGGTCATCGTAGCCGATGCCACCGCTCGCCTCCACCACGATCATACTTCGGAATTTGCGTGTCTCGAGATCGAGCATCACCTGACGCGCCTTGCCCTCATCCATGTTGTCCAGCATCAGCGTCAATCGCTGTGCGTCTTCGATGTCCTGCATCCTGTCAGACCACGCCTCCGCTGCCGCGATCGCCTCGTCGATGGTGCGCACCTCGATCTCGACGAACGCCCCACACTCTTCCAGGTCGAGTTCCTTGAGCACCCTGCTCACGGTGTGCGGAAGCCGTTCATCCGTGAGTGCAAGGCTGGCGAGGTCATTCTCCTTGAGCATGCGTGCGTCCGCCCGGGTCAACCTGTGCGTCATCCCTCCCCCGAGATGAACCGCCCATTTGTCGAGCAGCCCCCAGTGCACCTTTCGCGTCGCCGCCACGCGCATCGGGTGCGCGCGGCTCGACCACTTCCTCGTGTTGGTGGTGATTCCCGAAAGCCGACCGACGATGTTGAGCAGGATGCGCTCGGTGGAGAGCAGTTGGGTGCGGTCGGCCTCGATCTCCAGCAGGATGTCCCCCTCGTGGATGTCCTGTCCGTCGGCGACCGCCCAGGACCAGTCAGCCCCGGGAAGCCAGTCGAGCAGCAGCTGATTGGCCGCGGTTATGCCCGCCAGACGACCGGAACCGCGCGAGATGACCTTGGCGTTGGCGGTCTCTTCGGTGCGTGGCAGCGCTCCTGTGATGCCTTCGTCGTGCATCAGGGCCGTGACCCAGCGCCGGATGGATGCGCGTAGGCGTTCAGTGGGCCGGTGTTCCTGCCATAGCAAGGCGCTGCGGTCATGCGGGAGCAGTGGATGCTGCACTGTCGGCTCCTCATCCGACTCGCCTTCAGGGTCCTCCTCAGCGCTCTCCTCCACCTCGGTCATGCAGATGGCGCACCGGACGACCTCGCTTGAAGGGTGCGGCGGCACACATCGGCCCTGAATGACGCCCTGCGTCCCAGCGGGGCGTTTCATGGCCGCGCTCATTCACCCGTCGCCGCTGTGAGCCCCGCTTCGGCCGCCGCGAGGCAGGCGAGCAGGTCGTCCAAAGTGGCTCTGAGCGTCCTCATGTTGGGGGCGTGCACCTCGATGACCAGCAGCGCGCCACCGCCCACCTCGTCCTCGATGCTCCCGCTGAAGGAGTCCGGATCATCCGGTGCGATGGCGCCGAGCAGCGCGCCGAGGTGGTCTGCCTCCCCCGCGATCTCCAGTGTGGCGCTGAACTCCCCGCTCATCGGACTCCCCCCTTCGGAGAAGGTGTTCAGACAGGAATGCATCGGTGTGCACGTTCTCTATGGTAGGGCTGACGCCAAATGTGAGTAGCACCTCCCACCAAGTGCATGGCTGGTGCGGAACCGGTTCCTGATGTGCCGTTGCTGGCGGGCAGCGGTGGACTGTTGTCGGACGATACCACTCTCAGCCATGCCGATCGGCGAGCTGTGCTGCTGACACGTGATGCGGACACGGCGGAGTTCGAGGCGCTCGCCGCCACGCTCGGCATCGAGGTGGTGGAGGTGCTGCGCCAGTCCGGCTCTCCGGACCCGCGTACGCACATGGGACGGGGCCGTCTCGAGGGTGTCGGGGACGAACTCGCCTCTCGTCGAGGGGATCATCCCTGGGCTGGCGTGGATCTGGTGCTCGTGCACGCCACCCTGCTGCCGCGGCAGTTGGTGAACATCCATGATGTGCTGACAGTCGAGGTGTGGGACCGAGTGCGACTGCTGCTCGAACTGTTCACGAAGCACGCCGCCAGCGTCGAGGCGCGCACACAGGTGCGCATCGCTCGCTTGGCGGCCGACCGCCTCGTGCTGCGCGAACTGGTGCGGCGAGTGACCACCGGCGAGCGGCTCGGCTATGGTGCCGGTGGGCGCCATGGATGGCGCGGGGTGCTGGAGACCGTCAATCGCGAGATCACCTCGCTGCGCAGGCGCCAGCGCCGCCACGCCTCCGCCCGCAGGGAGCGTCGCCGGCAGCGGGCGAAGTCAGGTGCGCTCACGATTGGCCTCGCCGGTTACACCAACGCTGGCAAGTCGAGCCTGTTCGCTGCTCTCTCAGGGAAGCAGGTGCTCGTCGAGGACCGGCTGTTCAGTACGTTGGAGACCACGGTAGGACGGATGCAGGCGAGCCCTCGCCTGCTGCTCGTGGACACGATCGGGTTCATCGAGCAACTGCCATCAGACCTGCTCGACGCCTTCAGCGCCACCCTGATGGAGAGCCTCGAGTGCGACCTGCTGCTGCTGCTCGCCGATGCTTCGGATTCGCCTGTGGAGATCAGCCGCCGGTTGGAGACCTGCCAGCGTGAACTAGCCGAGCGGATGGACATCGATGAGCGACCAGCGCATCTGGTGGTGCTCACCAAGGTGGACCTGCTCGACGATGCCGCCCGCGCCCGTGCCCGCGAGAGCGTGCTCGAATTGGGTATGCCCGAGGCGCTGCTCGCATCCACTGTGACCGGCGAGGGGCTCGACGAACTGCGCCAGGTGATCCTCAACCGACTCCATGGCGCCCCCCGTCGTCTGCGTCTGCATCCGCCGTCTGAGGAAGGAGATATCCCGTTGGCGGCGTTGATCGCGCAACTGTACGAACGGGGCCTGCCGACGGAGCACCCTGAACAGGTGAATGACGGGGCCGAGGCCGTGGAGTTGGAGTGCTGGATAGACGCAGCGAGCCTGGGTCGGATGCAGCGCGCCCACCCTCGTCAGGTCGAGTCCGTATACGACGGCGAACAGGGATAAGGCAGTCTTGACCTGCGGCGGACGTGAGCGCTGAGGAGTCACCCGCGCCGGAGTTGGCGGGGCTGCCCGAAGCGGGGCATGAGTCGCTGTTCGCCGAATCGGGAGCGAGGATCATCCTCCCGTCCGAGCGCAAGCGACACGTGCGCGTCACCATGGTGGCGGCGGTGCTCGTCCTCACTGCGCTGCTCGGATTGTGGAACGGTTACGACTACGTGAACGGTGACATCGGACTCATCAATCATCGCAAGTTCATCAATCGCGACGCTGAACTGGCGGCGCCGGGAACAGCGGTGCTCATCGGCAGGGTGCTGCTGGAAGATGGGACTCCGGCGGCGAACTACACCGTCAAGGTGACCGTCAAGTCGGAGAACAACACCGTTCGCGAGCAGGAGAACGTCACCGACGACGACGGTCGGTTCAGGATAGAGGGACTCGATCCCGGCATCCAGGTGCTGATGATCGCCAACAACTCACGTCAAGGCTCTGCGCAGCTGGTGCAGCATCTCGTGCTGCTCAACCCACCGCCGAAATACACCTTCGAGCCGTACGGCTTCACCACGCTCACGCTCATCTTCCCCTCCGACGACACCTTCGCCGCAGAGAGCGAGGATGGCTCGTACATCAACTACGTTCCAATGGAGGCGGAAACGGACACGATGCTCTACGACGAGTCCGCCGCGGGCGTCTACATCATGGTCGGCGTCGGATTCTCCGGGCTCGCACTGATTGGAATGGGTGCTACTTTCCTCGGTCTACGCTCAGGTAACCCCGGGATGCTCCGAACCGCATCCATCCTCATCTTCTTCACACAAGGCGCCTACATGAGCGCCTGTTGCCTCGGACTGGTCGCCTTTGGTCTGACCTTCGCGCTGCCAAAGCCCCGCATCGACTAATCAGACGCCAGAAGTCGACTTCATCCGTTGGAACCACGGTCCAATCGAGCCGTGAGCCTCGACGATGGGGAAGCCGCGCAGCCCCTGCATAGCTCGCAGAATCCCGTAGTTGGCGAAGTCCGCCCCGTTGGGCACCTCGCCGCCCATGAAATCGCCTGCGAGCGCGCTTGAGAGGTGATCTAGTTGGAATTCGAGGTTCTCTTCGGGAGGAAGTTCGAACATCTTGGCTCGGCTCTTGCCGACCATCCGCATGATGAACCCGCCGAGCCATTTCGCCTGAAACGCCTGCCAACGGCTGAACGACTCAACCTCTGATACGTAGGCGAGCGCCTTGCGACTGTCACCATATGAACTGTAGATGACGGCAACGATCGACTTCCCGAGAACATCACCACTGAAGTCCATCCACTTGTCTTGGCTCTCATCCTCGCCCGCCCGTGGGAAGGGTGTTCCCCCCGTGTGGTTGGAGTTGACCCAGTGGAGGATGGGATTGGAGTCGTTGACCTGTGTGCCGTCGGCCTCGACATAGACCGGCACCGCCGACCAGTCTGACCATTTGAGTTCCTTCTTCTTCATCGGATCGACCTCGACCTTCGAGAAATCGACGCCCTTCCAGGAGAGCAGTGAACGGACCTTCCAGCAGAACGGACAGGTCTCGAAACAGTAGAGAGTCGGCTTCCCGTCGACCACTCGCTCAGGCACCTTCGCCTCTTGCACACCCGCACCCTCATCTGCCATGTTTCGCTCCCCCACCCTTCGCCATTACAAACCTTCGTCACGGCAATCAGGACAGAGTCGGCCGCGCCTACTTCCCGTTCTCAATCCTGTGCTTCGGGAATCTCGACCGCGAGTTCCTCCAATTCAGAGAGTGGGAACCCATTGAGACCCCATTGACTCACCCGTGACTCATAGGGGCAGAGGGTTACCCCGCCTACCCCTATGATTCACGAGGTAAATCCTCGTGAGTCCGGAAGCTCAGGGGTTTAGATCCACGAGGATTCAAGGCTCA
>CATMIM010000005.1 GCA_950068635.1 uncultured Candidatus Poseidoniales archaeon | reverse complement strand
AGCACGCGCACCGTCAGGGCGCTCCTGAGTTCCAGCCAACCGTCCTCTCCCACGATGATCGTCCCCGTGGCCCCGCCGTTCTCGATGATCACTCCACAGTCCGCGGAAATCGAAAGGCCGGCTGTGAAGTGCACGCCATGCCATGCCCGCGGGGTCGAGCATGTGTAGGATACAGGCGTCGAAATGGTCAATCCGAGGCCGCTGCCACCAAAGGGTTCGGCGGAATTCAGGGTAGCCGTGCCGCCCGACAGACTGCCTGCATCTCCGAACAGTTGACCGGTCCCTTGAACGGTAAACATCCCGATTCCCGACAGCGAGAGCGACGCGTTCAGCAGACTCAGCGACGCGGTGGTCTCGATCGTCAGGTTGCCCGGCAATGAGTAGGCTCCATTGGAGAGGATCGCATCGACTCCCGCCGGCACGGTCCAGTCACCACTGGTGGGCAGCAGGGGAAGTTGCAGCGTGCCTCCCGGTGGCGTGAGCACAGCGGATGCGCCCGCCCCTGAAACGGCATCGTGGGCCACCACCGTCGAGCCGGACTGCAGCAGCGGCAGGCTGACCTCGCCCATCGAGTCACTGACCTCGGAGAACCCGTGAGCGAGCACCTGCATACCTGACTGCGGATTCGTGGTCAGATCGGTGACTTCCACGGTCGATTCGGTGAATTCCTCGGAGATGCTGACCGCGATTCTGGCCGTGCCGCTCGAACCCCATAGAAGACTGCCTCCGCCCATGGCATCGAACAGCCCGAGCGAACTGCCGGCGGGGAAGAAGCGGATGATCGCCGAGCCCTCGTCATCCACCTGCAGAGTCGTCGAGCCGTGGTTCGCAGCACCCCATGTCTCGACATGGAGATCGCCATCCACCAACTCCACTCCCACGTCGGAGTCGAGCGTTGCAAGCCCCGCCAGCGTCACCTCTCCACCATCGACCAACATTCCGGAGCCGCCGTTAACGCCACCCTGTCCCGCGGTGAGAGAATCGCCTGTGATGGAGCAGTCCTGGCCGCAATCCACACCCGTGTTCCATCCCGAGAGTGTCAGCCCGTTGGCAGTGATGTCCGCCCACAGCACATCCATGCCGACCGACTGCTGATCGGCCGACTGGTACTGCCTGGCCACTTCAACCGTGGTGAACGAGTGCTGCCCACCTGTGATTTCAAGGCCCGACTCCACTGCCGTACCTCCACTCATCGACAACTGACGCCACTCACTGGTGAGCGACGACAGATGGCCGAAGCCGTCGCCGCTGGTCACCCAGGTGCCGTCCTCCACGAGCAGCGAGCCCGTTCCGCTGGCATCGATGAACGCCCCCGACAGGTCGAGGTCGACGCCATCGAGAATGTGTGAACCCGAGCCGGTGAGGCGGATGCCGCCGCTGAACCCGGAGAGGTTCGAGTCCTGCAGTCTGAACGACCCCTCGTTACGCACGTCCACCGCCCAGGGAGAGGTGGTCGAACCGCCCGATGGGGCGCTGGAGACGGTGATGGCCGAGAAAGTGAGGTCGAGCACGTCGGTGCCGAGCAGGAGCACCTCGATGTCGCTGACGTTGGCGTCGGAGAGGGTGAATCCGGAAGTCGAGACCGCATCCACCAGCAGTCCGAGGCCTGAGCCCCTGACCTGCGAAGCGGAGACACTGGTGGCACCGCGCACCACCAAGCCGGTCTGCAGGTTGGTCAGGTTCACCACCTGAGTGCTGCCGCTGCTTCCGTCGGCGTACTGGATCCCCAGTCCGCTGTCCATGACCGTCAAATCGGTCAAGTCGAGTGAGCCGATGTGGTCGACGCCGAGTCCCGCATCTCTCGTGCTCACTCCATCGGCACTGGCGCTGCCGCGGACCTCCAGACAGGTGAAGTCGATGCGCTCGCAGGCGAAATCGGTGATCGTGGCAGAACCCCAGAGGCGCAGGCCGACGAATGAATCGTACACCGTGACGTCATCGAGAGTCCCGCTTCCGTAGACATCGAACGCACCGCGGGCCCTGCTGACGGAGACGTGGGATGCACTGACGCTGCCCCCGGATAGCACACTGATGCCTCCCCATACACCGGAGACGCTCGTGCCTCCGACCGCCGTTCTGTTGCTCCAGATGGTCACCGGCGATGCTGGGGTGCCTTCGATGACGATGTTGCCCGTGACCCGGATGGTGTAGTCATCCGGCACTTTGACATCCGTCCCGGCGGAGATGGTGAGCGTGACCCCGCTGTTCACGCTCACATCCGAGTCCAACACCACCGCTCCGGACCAGACCTCATCCTGGCTGATGGTGCCGCCAACAGCCTCGCTCACCTGAACCAGCGGGGACAGGGAAGCGAGCAGGAGGAGAAGGAGGACGAACCCGCGGCCTACGCTCACGCTCATGGGCAACCCATGAGCGACTTTGACTAATAACGCCAACCCGAACCCGTCACGTCGATGTTCACCATATGGGCCCGTCCGGATTTGAACCGGAGTCTAACGGCCCCCAGCCGTCAAGTATAGGCCAAGCTAACCCACGGGCCCTGTGAATGCTGGCTCATCACCGACCGGTGATATGTCCTTTGGACGCTCACTCAGGCTCACGGGGGGTGAGGGACAGTGGACGGTGCCACATCATCGATCAGATCGACGTGGGACACGAACATCCGTCGGCAGCAGTAGCGAACCACCTTCAACTCGTCTAGCACCTCCGCGGCTTCGCGACCGGCATCGATCGCGTCCTTGTAGGCCTGCCAATGCTGGCCGATCACCGCTCCACAACTGAAACATCTCACTGGAATCAACATTTTCTTTCACCTCATCGATAGCTCTTCTGCCATTTCTTGCGCGCCCCGCGACCGAGCTGGTGCTTCGGTTCCTTGCGACGCGGGTCGTTCACTAGTAATGAACGATCGAATCTTCGGTACTCGTCTTCGAGAACCTTATCGATGCCTTCAGCGCCGCCGTTATACTGCACGAGGCCACGGGCGATGGCTGTCCTGATGGCATCCATCTGACCCATCACACCTCCACCATGGACGTTGACGTTTATGTCCACGTCTTCCATCCGATCCATCGCCCCGGCGATGATCAGAGGCTCGAGCGCCTTGCGCCGAGCGAGTTCAGGCTGCAGGATTTCGATCGGCTGGCTGTTGACGCGGACCCGTCCCTTGCCTTTCTTGACAGTGGCGCGGGCGACAGCGGTCTTGCGCTTGCCGCTCATGTTCACGACCTTCGCCTGCTTCTTCTTCTTGCGCGCTGCCATCAAGCATCACCACCGGTCACGACTCGTTGCGGAGCACCGAGCGACTCGCTGATGTCAGCCAGTCGCATGAAGCGTTCAGGCAGCGGGCGGGCGAACCCCGAGGGGTCACCGAGCAGCACACCTTCCGGCAGTTCATCACCGGAGAGGTGAGCGGGACATCCTTGTAGGACCCGCAGGTTACGGAAGGCAGCGCGTCCGGTGGAGTTCTTCTGGTAGGGGAGCATGCCACGCACGGTGCGCTTGAGGATCTGGTCGGACATCCTGGGGTAGAACGGCCCCCTGCGCGGGTGGTTCAACTCGACCTTCTTGCGGTAGATAGCGAGCACTGAGGCACGCGAGCCTGAGATGACCGCCTGCCCGGCGTTCACCACGATGACCCGCTCATCACGACCCTCTCGCTTGGCGGACAGCAGCACCTTCGCCACATGGCTCGACAAGCGGCCGAGGATCTGGTCGGTGGCGTCGTACACCCATGTGGTGGTCTCCTGTTCCTCATCCAAGGATGAACACCCCCTTTCCATTCGGATTCTCCTGCATCAACTCAGGGATGCTGAGCACCTTTCCGCCAGCGGCCTCGATCTTGCTGCGCGCTCCTTCGCTGACCCTGTATGCGGCTACCGTCGGCTTGCCGACCACCTCACCGCTGCCGAGCAACTTCCCGGGCACCAGCACCACTGATGCATCGCCAGCGTGTCTGGAGAGGCGACTCAGGTTGGGCTCAGCCCAGTTCTTCCTGCTGCTCTCCAGCCTCTGCGCCACATCCCGCCAGAGCGCGCTGCCGGTCTCCCGAGACTGGCTCTTGAGGTCGTCGATGAGCGTCACCAGAGCCGCGTTCGTCTTCACGTTGCGCTTACCCATGGTGGTCCCTCGACGTATGCGCCCCGCCGACCCGCCCCCCTGTTAAGAACCCACCGTGGACACTGAGGGCCCTTTAGGGCCCGAAGCGCATGACTGGACCTTGGAACGAGGGGCGCATGCACGAGAACCAACCACCATGACCACCGGGACGGTGACGACCGGAGGTCCGGGAAATCCTTGATACCGGCGCGCTGACTGGCCGCTTCGGGACCATGGCTGACTGGCGAGAACTCATCGATGAGGCGTTGAAATTGGACGACCGCGACAGCCTTGAGGCACACCGGCTGTTCACGGCTGCGGCCGAGGCGGCGATTACTGAAGCTCAAGGGCGCTTGAACGACTCATGGACCGAGCCGTCACACATGATGGAGACGGTCTACGGGGCGATGTCCGCCTATTCCAATCAGGTGCTGGCCCGCATGCGCGCCGAGGGTGCCGAGGCGGGCTCGCTGGACCACGCCTTCCGCACAGGGCAGGCCTACGGAGTCTCATGCGTGCTCAACCACATCATCGACCGCCTGCGCGACCCGAGTTCGGTGTCGCAACTTTCGGAACTCGACAAGTTCAGCGACGAGATGCATGAGCAGATCCTCGCTGATGCCAAGGAGATCGGACTCACCGTGGAACTTCTCGATGCCAAGGGCGAACTTCTCGACGACTGATACTGAGCCTGTCGACCCGCTCGTTCCTGCCCAACTCCGGGCGCTGGTTCCAGCTCTCTCGTTCAGAGGCTGAAGTTGAGTTCCTCGGCATCCTCGTCGATACCCGCCTGGCGCATCTCACCCTCGGCGTTGACGAACTGACCCGCCTTCACCTGCGTGGTGTGGATGGCCGCATCGTGTTCCGCGGTGCGGGTGAACATCTGGTCGCCGAGCGCCATGTCGATGCTGGTCGTGATCGCCTGCAGCGTGTGGATGGCACCGTCGCGGTGGGTCACCGTGATCGTGTGGTCAGAGTAGCGCGCCTCCTCGAAGATCGTCAGGAAGGAGTCAAGCTGGTCTGTAGTGGCGATGCCTGTGAGCGCTTCGTGGACCGCCCACTCGAACTCGCGGGTGGTCTCATACACCTTCTTCATGAATCCGTGGGAACGGAAGAAGCGCACCAGATCCTTGTAGCAGTTGAAGATGACCTGGATGTACTCGTTGGCCGCCTGCAGCTGCATCATCGTGTCCATCAGGATGCCGCGCAAAATCTCGATGCGCCGCCGCTCGGCGTAGCGCTTGTACATCACCGCGCTGATGATCATCGCGAACAGCATCGCGATTATGATCGGCAGCACCACGTTCGGTTGCGTCCACCAGGCTGCGGCATTCATGTCCCCGGGTGGCTGGCCGAGAACAACCAATCCCACGATGTCCTCGCCACCGGCGAACAGGGATGTCTCGGGGAAATGGGCGATCACCCTCCAGGTGCCGTCACAAGTCTCGTCACCACACTGCTTACCGGTGTATTGGTAGCTGAAGTTGGCGATGCCGCGGTCGTTGGTGGTGACGATGTCCAACGACTCATTGACCCAGACCGTGCCGTTCCAGTACTGACGCAGGAAGTGCACCTGCTGCCCCGCGACTGCAGCCTCGATGCGATTGCGAATGACCGCGACTCCTCCGGTCACCTCCTCGCCCGGCTGGTAGCCGAGCGGCTTCTCCCAGCCATCGTCGATGGACAGGTCGACCTTGCTGCGCACCAGCACGAGCAGATCCATGTACGAACCGTTGACCACGGCCGAAGTCTCCTGGTCGCATCCCTTGGACACCTCGCGCGCCGGCTCGTATGCGACTCGCAGGGTCCTGAAACCCTCGAGTTCGTTGCCGATCGGCTCAACGCCCTTGCGACTGGGATTCTGCTCCGGATCACCTGAGAACCAATGGATCGAGCCATCCTCGTCGCTCGTCCATGCGGTGGCGATCGGTCGGGTGTTCTCCAGCGGGTTGAGGTAGATGTTGACGCACTTGCCACCCAGCGGCTGACCGTTGCTCTGCTTCAGAATCGCCTCGATGTGGAACGATTCCTTCAGGTAGAGCACCGAGAAGCTGGTCCCGTTGGCGAACGTGAAGCGGTCCACGTCGGTCTTGAACGGGCCGGCCTCGGTGATCTCCAGAGTCGAGTTCGAGAACACCGGGAACAGGTGGGTGACACTTTGGTTCTTGTAGCGGTAGCGATCATTGTTCTCCCACGCGTTGTACTCCACGGTGACGCGCGCCTGACCGGCGAGCACACCTGAAAGTGGGCAGACGATGGAGAAGTTCCCCTCGAAGTTCGAGGTGCCCGGATCACACGACACAGGTCCCTGGCTGGAGCCCTGCATCTCGTAGAACACGCGAATCTGCCGGTTGAACAGGATGTTGTCAAGCTCGTCACGCAGTTGTCCGGTGATCACCATCGGCTTCTCGATCACGGCGCCGGTGTTCTGGTCGATCTCCGATGTGTAGACGATCTGCTCGTCGACGAGCAGGGACGTGCGCCCGATGAGGCTGAAGCCGTCCACATTGTGGTTGAGCACGCGGCGGAAGTGGTCGTTGGCCGGTATGGCGATGCACGGGTCCCAAGCACCCTGTAGGGACAGTTGGAAGTCCTCGAGCACTGGACAGCCTTCGTGGGGCAGGTTCTCCTCGAACCTGAGAATGATGTTCACCGGTCCGAATCCATCTGGCAGGAAGGAGGCAGGGTCATCGATCAGCAGTTGCGGGTTGAGCACCCGATCGTAGTGGATGATGCCGGCGTTGGGGTTGAGTTCGGCTACCACCTGACGATGGAAGACGTTGTCGAAGTCGATGCCCTCGAAGATGACCTGCACCTTGCCGCCGTTCACCCCCGCTCCGTCGAGCGCGGACCCGATGTCCTTGATCACTGGAGTCCGATTGTCGTCGGTCACCTGCGCGGTGAACTCCCACAAGTCTCCACTCTCACACACGTTCACCTCCGTGCACTCCGCGTGCACGAGGTTGATGTGCGTGCGCGACACCACCCAGAAATCCTGGACGACACGGTTCCCCTTGAGCAGTGGTGTGCCAGGGAACTCGAAGATCATCGTGAAGTTGCCCAGCTCATGGTCCGAGGTGATGTTCAGTGGAATCTTGAACACGCCATTGGAGTCGGTCGTCGAGGCGTTCTGCATTCCCGAGGCCGACCATGACCAGTTCACCGCCACGCCGGACACCGGCTGCAGCGCGTTGTCGACCAGCCTGGCCTCCACTGTGGCGTTCATGTTGCGATACAGACGTGGCACGGAGTTCAACTGGAAGTCCGTGGTTCCCACCACGGTCACGTTGACGTACGCGCCCGTCGGCGCCAGCACGGTCGTCTGGTTGCCAGTGAAGTAGTAGTTCGAGTTGGTGAAATCGACGCGCACACCGTAGGTTCCCGAGGCGTACTGGCTGTACCATGACCAGTTGTAATCGAACACCGCCTCGTTGGCGATCATCACCGGCTTGCGGGCGAAACCGGTCTCCTGAGCACCTTGGAAGATGCCGTTGTGGTCAAGGTCGACCTGCAGCGCCATCGGATCGTGCGGCCACGGTGTCATTGTGCGATTGGTGACGTTGCCTATGATGCGGAACGATTCTCCCGTGTTCATCTCGGGGATGATCTCGCAGCGCACGTCTGCTCCTGGGTTGGTCGGGTCGACCGGGCCACACGGCGGCACGTCGAAGTCGCCGCCGTTCTGCATGGCGATGTACCAGTGCGTTCCATTGTGGCGCAGGAACGGCCTCAAGCGCGCTGCCTCACCCAGCAGCGTGGAAGGGTTGCCGTCCCAACTCTGTGCCCACGGCTTGCCCAGACTCGCCTCGGAGTACGACATGTTCGCCGCCGCGAGTCCAGGCTCGAGGAACAGCGCTCTCCATGCACCGAAGGTGGTCGAGCCGGTGAACTGCGTGGAATCCCAGTAATAGACGGCATTCTTCCCAGATACGATGATGTCCGCTTCGACGTACATGCGGTGCATCGCCCGGATCATGAACGGATCCGTCTCATCACCGACGAGGTACGGGAACGGCCATTCCGAAGCCAAAGGCGGGTCAACTCTGCCAACGAATTCGTAATCCCCGACAGGTAACGACGTGGTGGTGTAATTGTAGCGTCCGATCACATTGTGTGACTTGCTGGCGTTGTCCCAGATGATCTCCTCATAGCCACCCTGCAGCATGCCAGGTCCATTGTCCATCGTCGAATTCCAGCGAACCTGCATCCAGTTGCCCTGAATGCCACCGGCTTGCACGAACGTGAGCGAGCACCAGCCCGAAGAGTCGGCGCGGAAGCCGAAGCCGTAACCGGTGAAGTTGGTGGGGGATGAGCGGTTGCCGAACGGGCCACCGGAGACCGAGAAGGTCATCGGCGCATGCACGACGCGCGCATCGTAGATGCCACGGTCCCAATCAGCAGCGTAGTGCGCCTTGAAGTCGAGCCAGAGTGGCTGCTCGTCAGAGCGGAAGTAAGTCCACGAGACGTAGTCCAGCGTCAGGTTGGCGTGCACCGCCACCTGATGATACATCGATTCGCTGCTGTCATGGACGAACATCTCGGTTACTTGGGCATATACGGTGTAGGTGCTGTTGTCACCCACGTGAATCGATTCTGGGTAGAGGAACTGCCCGACTGTGTAGCCCCCCCAAGCGTCAGTCAGCACATCGATCGTCTCGATGGCCGTGGTGCCGTTCTGCGTCCATTCGATGTGCACCTGCACCGGGAGGTTGGGCGCCGGCTCGAAGGCGAGTGAAGACATGTTCAGCCATTCGACGTATCCGCGGAAGATCGCCGGACTCTTGGCGTCTATCCACAGCACCTGCGGCACTGTGATGTTGATGTGCGTGGGTATCTTGTCGTCTTTGTCCGGGATGCAGTCGTTGTCATGGTCCCAATCGCTCGAAGCGGTGCCGTTGTAGCATGGGTCGCTCGTGTGGCCCTCCTCGAGGATGTCATAATCGAGGTCATCGCGGCTGTCGTTGTCGTCATCGTTGTCAAGCACGTCCGGGCCGGTGGAGGGGTCCATCGAGTTGTACAGACCCTCGCCGTTTCCGTAGTCGTCGTGGTCCCATGGATTGGTCGAGTTGCGACCATAGCGAGTAGGCCAGAGCATGATCTCGTCCTCGTCCATCATCCCATCCTCGTCATCGTCAAGATCCTCGTCATCACGGATGCCGTCATTGTCGTGGTCCCACGGTGAGACGAACGGGGTGGCGGTGGCCAGCTCGGCAGCGTTCGACCTGCCATCAGCGTCCCAGTCATCGTCCATCCAGTCCACGATCCCATCGTCGTCATGATCCCAGATAGACTGCTCCTCGCCCCAGAAACAGCCTGCCACCGTCTCCTGTATGACATCCGAGATGCCGTCGTTGTCATCGTCCCAGTCCTCTCCGTCCGGCACGCCGTCGTTGTCGTTGTCCACGTCGTAAAAGCGCGGAAACAGCAATCCCTGTCCAAGCCTGCCTTGATCCCATACTGCCTGGTACCAGCCGTCCGCATCTGGGTCGGTGTCGGTTCCGTCGTCGTCTCCGTCCACGCAGTTGATGCCCACGAAGAAGGCGCCAGGTGGCTCCGTGCCGGCGTCGTCGTCCCAGTCGCTGTTGGTGTCGACCTCGAAGAAGTCCCACAGCCCGTCGTTGTCGTCGTCGACGTCGAAGTGGTCGTAGACCGAATCGAAATCGTCATCGAGGTCTGCTGTGTCGTTGAACATGCAGGTCGGGTCAGTGAACGGCAGGCCGGTCTGGAGGTTGATGCCGGCCAACTTGGCGGCACAGTCATCGTCGGGGTCGACGTCGTTGGAGAGGTGGTCACCGAACTCGTCGGGGAAGTAATTCCCGTTGAGGTCGAAGTTCCACGACCATCCCGGGTACTGGATCTTCATGCCCACCCACGCGATGTACAGGTCGCGGTTGTTGATCAGCGCGCTGTAGTTCGACGAAGACCACACACTACCCCCGAACTCGAAGTGGTAACATTGTGAGCTGCATTGCCAGTTATTGGCGGAGTTGGCGCCATCGTATGGGCCATCGGTGTAGGATGGATCCGGCCTGCTCGCGAACGGCAGACCCCACCCGTTCGAGAACCCGTTCAGCGGGTATCCATATTGCATCGCGTAGGCGAGTCCACAAACCAATCCAGTGGGAGCCTGACCGTTGGCGTTGGAGGGCTGGGCGACATAGCCACAGGTATTGGAGTCCAATGTGCCACCCATCTTCGGGTCGTCAACATCGAGGATTCCGTCGTTACCCTCGTCCTGATCCCACCAGTCGGGCATTCCGTCACCGTCCTGATCGACGTCGAGGCCGTTCTGCAGCGCGTCGCCGTCGCCATCGATGTCCCACTTGTTGTCTCCGTTCCACGTACTCCAGCGCGACAGATAGATCCACCAGAACTCCGGCACTGTTCCGCTTCTGGGTGGGTTGGTGGTGGCGTCGTAGCCGTTGTAGTTGAGCACGATGTTGCTCGCCTCGAACGGGTTCACGAGGAAGGTGATGTTCCAATGGTCTGACACGTTGTCAGTGTAGCGCTGGCTGTCCATGCTGCCGTCGAGGTCGTCAGTGTCGTCGAGCGGGTACCACGGACGATAGAAGGAGTCTGTCGGATCGGAGTCCACCTCTCCGCAGTTCCCATCATCCGGGTCGAACAGGTCTGGGATGCCGTCGTTGTCGTCGTCCCAGTCCTCATCGTTCTGCAGACCGTCACCATCGATGTCGGTGTCGATGTCGTTGGGCCCGTCATCTCGGTAGCGCGAGCCGTTCAACTGATGGATGTCATTGTCATTGTCCAGATCGCAGTCCCAGTCGATGTCGAGGTAGTCGGGGATGCCGTCGTTGTCGTCGTCGATATCATCCCAGTTGCTCACACCATCACCATCCCAGTCATTGTTGCCAGTGTACGAGGCGCGCTCGGTGAGGCACTTCGGGTCCGAGGGATTGGCCGGATCGTAGTTCGTATTCCACTCGCAGTTCCATCCGTCGACCACGGTCTGGTGGACCATCGGGTAGGAGTCGTTCTCGTTCTCGATGCCGTCGTTGTCGAGGTCCCACGCCCTGTCACTGGTGTTCCACGAAGGGTCGCCCAGGGGATTGTCGGGCACAGGGGTGCCACCGAGGTCGACATCGAACCAGTCCCACACATGGTCGTAGTCGAAGTCGAACGGGCGCCAGCGGTCGTTGTCCGAATCCCAGTCGTAGTCGAGTTCGCAGTCTATTCCGGGAATTCCGTCGGTGTCCGCACCGGGAGTCTGGTAGGGGGCGGTGTTCGTTTGGGTGTAGTCGTTCAGGCCATCTCCGTTGATATCGATATCCCAGCAGACATCGCGGATGCCGTCATTGTCGTCGTCGGGGTCCCACATGTCGAGCAGGCCGTCGTTGTCGTCATCGGCATCGATGTTGTTCGGGTTCCCGTCGTTGTCGCCGTCAGCATCGAGGAAGTTGGGGATGCCGTCACCATCCAGGTCACCATCCCAGATGGTGGTGAAGGTGGGGTTTCCCGGGTGGAAACTGGCTTCGAGGGTGACGAAGTTGAGGCCAGCGCTGTACTGCTGGTACTGGCTGAACTGCCACTGCACGGCGGCGTCAAACATCGCGCCTGAGGAAGACATCTGATCCGAGATGGAAGCGTCGTACGGGTTGGCGTCTTCCCAGTCGAGCACACCGTCGCCGTCGTCATCGTCGTCGAAGTAATCCTGTGCGCCGTCACCGTCGTTGTCGCACGGCCAGGTGAACTGGTCGATGCGGGCGTCGTTGTCGTCGTCCTCGTCGTAACTCCCGCGGCCAGAGCCATCCATGTCCTCGTCAGGAACCCCGTCGTTGTCGTGGTCCCACAGGTTCTGGTCGATCTTGTAGCCCACTCCCACTTGCGTGCCGGTCCACGGGTGGACAGTGGAGGGCTCGACG
>CATMIM010000004.1 GCA_950068635.1 uncultured Candidatus Poseidoniales archaeon | reverse complement strand
TTACCATACGGGAAATGGAAAAACATGCGGAAAATTGCAACTTTTTTGTGTTTGATAATAATAACCACCGGACTTTCAGGATGTTTAGGTAATGATAATGAAATCTCTACAGACGGAGATCCCATTTTACCAGGTGAATTACCAGATGACTGGCCAACATATTCTGTGGCAACTGTGAACGATTTACCCACTTGCGATTCTACTACTTTGGGTCGCTTATACTACGTGGAATCTCCACCTCAATTCCAAGTTTGCAAATCATCTGGGTGGGCTGTACTTGATTTGTCACAACTCAGTGTACTAGAAAATTCGTTCCCTTCAATGACGCTTATGTCGTCTTACAGTGATTCAGTGAATGATAACGATGGAACTTGGTCTTCCAATGTAGAATTAGAAATAATTGCACTTGATGTTGATGGGCATATATCATCATTAGGAGTAGATTTGGATTTGGATGGCACAGTGGATGTCGATTTTTCTTCCACACTTGGTTTAGGAACTAGTACCGCCAACCCAGCACACCTAAGTGTGACATTTTCAATGCCTTATGAGCAGTCATTATTTGTAACTAAAGAAGTTGCTTATTCTCCACTTTGTCTTCTTAGAGTGTACAATGTATATGCGCTAATGCTAGGAGATGACGATGGTGGAATTACAACAGAATTGGTAACGAAGGCACTTGGTATATCGTCAAACCCAACCGATGGACTACTAGGTTCTTACTTTGGGATGGTCAGTGGATTTAATTCATATGGAGTATTGGATACTCTACAAATGAGTGCCGTAGATCGTGCTTGGTTAGATGGATCAGATCCGAGTTCTACATGCCCACACCTGCCAGAATTCTCAATTACTGACCATGCAGACCCCCTCACTTCATCGACTGGGGACAATCTAGTTCGAATAGAGATTACAGCTGCAAATGATATTGCATCAATAATGTCATCGGGGGTTTCTTTTAGCCCTCACATAAGTGAACCAGCAAGTTGCAGCTCCAGTGTGACATTTGATGGGGCTGACGAAAATAATCCTCAAATTGGAGATGCATGGATTATATCAGAACAGACGGGGGTTTCTTCGCCAGAATGTGCTCCAAGTTCACCCTCCACTGTTGTTGTTCAATACGGTGGAATTGGAATGGGATACTATTACATGGCGTATCAAGAAGTTGTTGTAAGTTAATTTATTATAATTTACAATCATATTAGTAATGGTATAAGATTTCAACTAGATTATTGAGGAGTATGATCAAGGACTACGCATAGGTTGCTAAGGGCTGAGGACTTAACTCAAGGGGTGTGTGCAGTGACTAGGGCCTGCTCATGCCCGCAATTGACGCTTGTGCGTCTGATCCTGTAAGGCGCCGAGGGGGAGATTTGAACTCCCGCGGGACGAGCCCACATGATTTCCAGTCATGCGCGATACCAGGCTATGCGACCTCGGCTTCGACGGCCCATCCTCACACCCGCCTTGATGCTGTCGCTGTTAGAAGCAGCCGAGACGTCCAGCGTTCTGTTGCATGGACACGATTAAGTCGAATTCGCTGCTCGCCGACCTCGTTGCCACTGTGGCTTAGGGGTATAGCGACGCCTTGGTAAGGCGTAGATCGCGAGTTCAAATCTCGCCAGTGGCTCCAGCACATCGTAAAAACGCCCACGCGCTCGCTCGCACGCCTGCGTGAGGTTCAATAGCGAATCTCTCACAGCCAGCGTATACCGGAGAGAGAGCGATGCAGGCATCACGCCAAAGCCGGATCGTCGCTATCGCCATCCTCTCGCTGATGCTCACCGCCCCGCTCGCTGCCGCGGACTACTCCCAATGGTCCGGACCTGGGGCGGTCGGGTCCTCTGGTGTTGCGGTGACCGTAGACGGCTGGGAGGTGCCGGGCAACGCGACCATCCTCGACAGCTGGATGCTGGTCGGCGAAGATGCGATGCCCAGTCTCGGAAACGGTTCTTCTTGGGATGACTCGACCGCCGGTGCGAACTTCACCTCTGGGTCATTCACGCGCACCACCGCACAACACTTCGGTAGCATGCTGTCGTTGAGTCCGAACGGGTCCTACGGCAACGTCGACTCGTTCAACAGCGCCCCCTCCTACCAACTCGCTGCGGGAATGACCAGCGGAGGCACAGGAGTTTCCTGGACCCCCTCCGCCCTGAATTACTCTGGTACTCCGGCCCCCAACGGTGGCAACACCGTCGCCAACGGAACGATCCCGGCGAATGCGACCGAGGGCGGCCTGGTCGTCGGGACCAACCCGAACGGGGGCGTGCCGCAGGGTAGTGATGCGTGGCTGACCGGGACTGCATTCACCCTTCCCTCACCCATCAGCAACTTCACGTTCGAGTTCGACCACTGGTATCACGTCCACACCCCGAGCAACATCAACGGCGACATGGATGGAGTCTGGCTGGAATACAAACTCGACAACGGCTCTTGGACCTGGCTCGAGCCCGTGGCCGGATACAACAACACCATCTCACCGAGCGCGGCTGTCCCCGCTGGCACCAACCGGAGTGGGAACGGCAGTCATGGATTCCCTGTGTTCGCGAAGACCGTCTATTCCGGTTGGGAGCACTCCGTGTTCGATCTGGACAACCTGACCGGCATCAACAACGCGACGAACATCAACTTCCGCTTCCGTATCTGGACGGACCAGAACAGCACGATCAGGCCGGGCTGGTTCATCGACAACATCACGGTACAGAACATCGGTGCCGGCCTTGGGTATTGGCACCATGGGTGCTACGCAACGGGCGGAACAGGCACCTGCCTCTACTCCAACAACGCCATCGGTGCCCTGCAGCTCAACCAACCGCTCAATCTCTCAGGTGTCGCCGGCAACTCGATCCTGCGCACCAGACTGGAATGGGATCTTGAGGGTTCAGGATGGGACAACTTCTGTGTCGAACTCTCGGCGAACAACAACACATGGACGGACATCTCCAGCACCACCAGCAGCACGACCACCGCCTGCCGCAGTCGTGCGGGTGCGATCCCTGGAAACGGCTACACCATCGGTAACACGACCTACGGTGACCAGAGCAACGGTTTCGTCAATCTTGACCTGACCATCCCCACAGCCTTCCATAACCAGTCCACGGTATACCTGCGCTACCGCGTTGACACCGACAGTTCAGTCCAGTATGGGAATCCACTTGACAGCCAAGAGGGTCTCACCTTGGATCGAATACAGGTGCTTTCGGGCACCACCAACAACTCGACCGTCTACTTCGATGACCACCTGACCAGTTCCTCAACGGCGTTCCACTATGGTATCGGCACGACGATCGAGGACTGGGTGTACCTCATCATAGGTCAGGGTGGGCTGCTCGAGACATACGGCTTCGAGGATTCACCATCATTCCCACCCGGTGGCTGGACGGTCGGCAACTCTGGAAGTGGAGATGTCTGGGAGTACGGGTTCGTGAGCAACGCCAACGGGTTCGGACCTGCAGCCTGGCCTGCGGGCAACTACGGGTTCGGAGTGGACCTCGATGGCGGATACGACGGCAGCGAGGAGACGCACCTGTTCACTCCCACCTACACCATCCCTGCAGGAGCCAGTGCGCGGCTCACGTTCGACCACTGGCGCTGCGCTGAGGACGGTTATGATGGAGGTGCGGTGTTCATCAAGGTGAACAATGGGACTTGGACGTACTTCAATCCGACATCGGCCAACGGCACGAGTTGGTACGACGGTACGCTCACCTTCGGCGCCCACGCGCTGTCCAACCTCGATGTGTTCGACGGCCGCCAGTTCGTCAACACGGGTGCCTTCAGTTGCCTGGGGGCCACCATCCCCTGGGAGACGGAGACCGCGGATCTCACCGCATATACCGGGAGTTCCCTGCAGTTCCGGTTCACGTTCGCATCGGACAGCGTCATCGCCTACGACGGATGGTATCTCGACGAGATCGGGGTCGAGGTCGATTTCTTCGAGTCGCAGGGCTCATGGCTGAGCCCGACTGTCAACGTCGACGTTCTCGGTCTGGGATTCATCGACATCGCCGCGGACATCCCTCAGGGGACATGGGTCTCCGGGAGCGTGACCGATGCTGGAGGAATCGCACTCGATGGCTACGACAATCTCACCTTCCCGATATCGCTGGCCGGCATCGATCGTGACACCTACCCGTCCATGCGCCTGCGGGTGAACATGGGGACCAACGACCCGTTCGTCTCACCAACGGTGCGGCACCTGCACTACGGCTCGGTGCGCATGTTCGAGTCCCAGGAGTTCGTCCCCAACGGATGGACCCTCGACCCTGCACTGCAGTTCAGCAACGGCAACTGGACCAACCCCGGAACATCCCCGGCGACCATCATATCGCCGTTCGTGCCTTCGACAGTGCCCATCCAGTACATCGACTTCAGCGGCAACGGCCAAGGTGTCACCACCGCCATCACCGATTCTCGTGGCGCCATCGCATCCACCGGCGGACTCACCTCGACGCTCAACTTCTCCAGCCGCGAACCAGGGTTCGGAGTACGCTACACCATCGCTCCGAACGGCTACCTCGAGTGGTCGACGGCGACCGGCGACATGGTCCAGCCGGCGCTCAACCCGACGGTCGACGTCACCGACGATGGCGGCATCGACTGGGAGTTCCCCTATTCGGGATACTTCGGTCACTACGGCTGGCAGTCGCTCATCCACCAGACTACGGCGAACACGACCACGGCTACCTTGACCGCCGATGCCAGTGGGCCGAGCATCGAGGTGCTCATCCCCGCCGATGCCACAACCACGAGCGGTGTCGTGGCCATCCGCCCATCCACACCGCTCTCGACAGGATTGCAGATGAGCGTGGAGAACAGCGCAGCGCACACTTGGAACTCGGGAGAGTCCGGAATCCTCTACGCGCCGCTGTCCAATGCGATGCTCAACGCGATCAACAGCGCGCAGCCGAGTTGGACTGACAGCAGCACAGGAAGGCAGTACAGACAGGTGGACATCGAGTTCACCTCCGGTCTAACCCAGCCGCTGGACATTCTGTCGGTGACCATGGGCTACAGCATCACGGAGAACGTGACCGACCTGACGCAGCAGTTGTACGACTACCACGCCGACCAGTTGGCTGGCGCCCTTCCGGCATCAGTGGCGATTCCTGTTACCGTGCAGGCCGACGACGGTGCGCTGGTGCTCGGCGGTTCCATCTACCACGAGCAGATGATCACCAACCTGCCCTTCAGCGTGCCATCCACTTTCTTCCCGAATCGGGAGATATACGAGATTGTCACTCGCCACCACCACCTGACCGACAATTCGCAGGTCGGTCGCATAGTGCTCATCGGCAACGGTTCGGACGGCGACGATGTCCACTTCGAGGTCACGGACCTAGCCTCCGGTGGGACGTTCAGCCAGGTGTGGGGCAGCATGCGTGCGCCGTTGGATGCCTCCTCCAGCGTCAGCGAGGTCAACGGAAACTGGGAGGTCAAGTGGCGTTTCGATGTCACGTGGTTGTGGGATGATGTCGACCAGATCGACTGGATGGTGCGCGGCCTGAACCAGACCGGTGAGGGGCTGTCACCGGCATTCGCCATATCAGGCGGACCGGGCATCTCGGCGGTCGAGAACGATCTGCAGATCGACCTGTTCGAGGTGCGCGACCAGTTCGGCCGACTCATCCCCATCAACCCGAACCAGGATTTCTTCGTCATGGGGGGATCAGACTTGGCTCTCTCCGGCACTGTTCGCTTCGAGAACACCGTGGCCGAACGCCCCCAGACCAACGCTTACAGCGTCGGCGTCGATTTCTCTGGTGTCGACAGCGTGCTCGCAGGTCACGATAACGGCTCATTCAGTGGCACGCTCACCATGCCCATCGATTCCGACCTGCACACCGTCATCCCACGGATAGTGCGCGTAGGCCCAGCGAGCGGCACGAACAATGCTGATGACGAGACCGGACCGCTGGACACCGTCGTGGTCGTCTCAGACATCTCCGCCCCGGTGGCGGGGGATCTACAGGTGCTCACCAGCAACGGACTCCTCGATGCCAACGGCTACGTCTGGGAGCCGTTCTCAGCGCTCTCATTGCGGGTGACGCTCACCGACCAGGAGGCGCTCGGAGAAGAGGTCACTCTCCACTACTGGCGCGAAGGGGTGGACGATGACAATGACGACGGCACCCCTGACCTCGACGAGTACCAGTCGACGACCAAGCAGTTGTCGATGGCCGGCACGAGCGCAGAGCAGACTGTCCTGTTCGACAGCTTCTCCGTGACACAGGTGCCAACCAACGGTAATGTCAGCCTCTGGATAGAAGGCACCGATTGGGCCGGTCACCCGTTCACCGACAGCGGTGGCCCCGGTCTGGATGAGGACAAGGCCACCGTTGTCATTGGGATGGAAATGCCCACCTCCCTGCACACTTCCACCCTCTCGTTGAGCACGGTGGACGACTATCTGCTCTCTGGACAGCAACACACCGTCACTATGCATGTGGAGGATTCGAACGGCATCAGGACCCTCGACGACATCATCGTATTCCTGACCGGGGTGCCTTCAGCACCGATCGGTGAGTTGCACTTCGACCCGCGCGAACAGGTGCTCACGGGTGCGCAGAGCAGTTACCTCACCCCCGTCTCCGGCAGCATCACCCCGGTGACCGACACCACAACGCTCGTCGAGATGACCTTCGTGCTCGACTGGGACTTCCCCAACGTCTTCGGCAACAACTGGCTGATGCCCGCGGTGCAGATCATCGACGACACACAGACCGTGGTCTCCGAGAACAACATCGGCGCGCTGCGCTGGAAGTTGGATAACCAGCTGACCGCCGACGTGAACATGCTCTATGACCTGACCGAGCCGCTCTCACAATCCGGCCCTGACCGGCTGCATCTGGGCAAGGGCGACATGTTCGCGATCACCGGTACCGTCATCTACGCTGGTTCCGGCGCACCCCTGCCCGAGATTCCCGATGGCCTCCAATTGTTCGCAGCGATGTCCGCTAACGGTGTCCTCGAATCGACGACCATCAACCTCGCAGAGGCGGAGTTCAACCTGTCGATGTCCGTTCCCGTGGGTTATCCATCCACCAATGCCCTCCCAGTCACGCTCGACATCCTCAACATCCCTGGCACGGTCACCAGCGCGCCTAACCTCGACATCTCGCTGTCCATCGACAGCACACCTCCGGTCCCGGGGTTCGCGCCGGGCATCCTCACTGCGGTCGAGACCGACCGGCTAGAGAGTGTGCCCGTACGCGTCAACGTCATCGAGGCGGGCGGCATGCCCGAGGACGACGACCTGATCGTGCACTGGGTCTACCTGCGTGGCGGCCTGCAGATCATCGGTTCAGGTGGCTCTCATCCCATCCCGCTCGAGGCGCACATCGGCGACATCTGGACCTACTCAGGAGATGTCAATTTGACTCCGTCCGCAGACGTCACCCTGCAATCGGGTGACCAGATCGCCATCTGGCTGGAAGGACACGACCTGGCGGGTAACGAGTTGTTCGGTGAGGGTACCGTGGACACCCCCCGCGCTCCACAACTGCTCATCCGCGTGTTCGACCCCGTTGTGACCAAGTTCGAGGTCGACCCCGTGAGGCCACAGGTGAACGAGGACGTCGTCATCAAGGTGACAGTGCGCAACGACGGCACGACCATGGGCACGGTGAACGTGACTTTCCTTGAAGAGCTGGACGATGGCCGGTTCCAGATATACGAGAGCCAGTGGATCGCCGACATGGCCCCCAACCAGAAGCAGGAGTTGATCTTCACCTGGCAGGCGTGGGCCCGCGGCAAGCCGGACCTCTACATCATGCTCAATGGTGATGCAGAGAACATGTTCGCGGTCGACCCTCAGGTGGACGTGCAGAAGGAGGAGGGCACTGGAGGAATCCTGGGCTTGGGGACCGGGGCAGGCATCGGGCTGGTCATCCTCCTGCTCGTGATCATTCTGCTCGGTGGCATCATCGCCGTCGCCGCGGTGATGCTGCGAAGGCGCGAGGATTGGGATGACGAGGAGGCGTGGGAAGAAGCCGAGGCGATGGCGACCGAGATGCTCGACGCCGCGCCCGCGGAGCCCAGCCCGACGGCACCCGTCCCCGCAGACGCGCCCCTGCCCGAGCAGACGCCACCGGAAGTTGAACCGGAGTCTGTTGATGACTGGCTCTCCAGTGCTAGGGAACAGCTGCCTGGTTGGCCCGACGACACCCTGCTCGGTTATCGGGAGAACGGCTGGTCGATTGAGCAGTTGGTCGCCTACCGTGACGAGAATCCGTGACCGACCATCATGAAGAATCGCGCGTTTTCGCGCGCAATCAAAGATTCTGTCACTGTTCGGGCGCGTGATCGCGCGCGTGTTCAATGGACAATGTCAACTCACATCGCCGCGCGACAACGGTTTCGGACCCACGGAGAACAAACGAACGCGCGGAAACACGCGCGGCGATTTCTGGTTCATTGTAAACATTATATGCCTGCGCGAACGGCCGGGCTAGTCGAGGAAGAGATTCCTCAGGATGGGATGCGATGACAAACACAGGCAACGATGAACGAAAGGAGAAGATTGCAACTGAAGTCGAACGACTGCAGACCGATGTGGAGGAATTACGTCAACTAGTGACCACCCTGTTGACGATCATCATGGAGGAGGCAGACGGCATCCAGAGCGGTGCAGCACCACAGATTCCCAACCAGCCCAGAAAGGGCTATTGTATGTGAAAAGGGAGAAAACCAGCGGCAAATGACCAGCATGGGAGAGGCATGGAACCAAGCATCCGGCATCACAGGTATTGACACGATCAACACCGAGGTCGGATTCGCATTGGGGGCCACCCTCGCTCTTTTGGAGGTTCTCTGGTGGGCTGCTGTCGCCTACATCGCGGCGCGTCGGATCAGTACTCGACAGGCTCAGCATCCAGACTCCGCCACAGATACCAGGTCGCCACAGTCCGCCATGGCCGCCACCCCTCGGCAAGGTCCAGCAGTTCCGCTTTCGTGAGTTCTTCGCCATCGTTGTAGAGCCTCTCGATTCCCCTGACGACGCCCAGGTCACCGACTGGGAAGACATCTGGCCTGAGGAAGGTGAAGATGAGGATCATCTCGGCTGTCCACACGCCGACCCCCTTGAGTTCACACAACTTCGCCACCACTTGTTCATCCGACAAGTCCTCCCACCTGCGCTCACCGAAGCCAGACTGGAAGGCCTCCGAGATGCCGACGATGTAGCGCGTCTTCGAATTGGAGAGACCGCACTCACGCAGCTCATCAAATGGATGTGCGAGCACATGATGGGGAGCCACCTCGCCCACGAGTGAGACGACGCGGTCCCAGATCGCAGCGGCGGCCTTTCCGGAGATCTGCTGCCCGACGATCGAGCGCAGCAGCGTGAAGAACAGGTCGCCACGGGTGGCCAGCACCTCACCGTCATAACGAGAGATGAACCCTGCGAGTACCGGGTCGACGGCAGAGAGTTCCTGTTTCGCCTGCGCCCAGTAATCGGGCACGTCACCTGCTTCGGGCACGCGCTCACCCCTTGATGACCGCCAACGGGCGCATACGGGCCACCGGACGGGCCAGGTCAGCGCCTGCCGTCAGGCGAATCACCTCGTCGACGTCCTTGTACGCCTCGGGCGCCTCCTCTGCGAGCACGTTCGGTGTGCGGGCGTGGACGTGGATGCCCTTGTCGAGCAGGGATTGGCGCAGTTGCTGGCTGTCGACGTCGCGGCGTGCGGCGGTGCGTGACAGGCGTCGCCCAGCTCCGTGGCAGGAGGATGAGAAGGCACGGTTGTCGCCGGAGGTGGGGCCAGCGAGGATCCACGAAGCGGTGCCCATGTCCCCGGGGACCAGCACCGGTTGACCGACCCCGGAGAACCGGGTTGCGAGTTCCGGGTGGTCCCCACCCAAGGCTCTGGTCGCCCCCTTGCGGTGCACGCAGCAGTTGCAGGTGACTCCATGCACCTCGTGCTGCTCCGCCTTGGCGATGTTGTGGCAGACGTCGTAGAGCACCTCGACCTCGGCATCAGGGCCCCCGATATGCTCGCGCAGGACGTCTCTCAGGTTCTGGGTGAGCGCGGAGCGGTTGGCGAACGCGTAGTTGCCCGCCGCCTGCATCGCCTGGAAGTACGCCTGACCTTCTCGGCTGTGGAAGGGTGCCGCAGCCAACTGTCTGTCCGGGAGCGTGATGTCCCACCTGTCGGAGTGCCACGCATCTCCCTGTCCACGGTATTCTGATTCGAGCGCCGACACATGGTCGCTGCACACCTGGTGACCGAGTCCCCGTGAGCCGGTGTGGATCATGGCGCACACCTGGCCGAGGCGTAATCCGAACGCCGCCGCGGCCTTCTCGTCCTCGATGCGCTCGACCACCTGCAGTTCGCAGAAATGGTTCCCGCTCCCGAGGGTGCCAAGCGCCTTCGAACCCCGTTTCATCGCCCGCTGGCTGAGTCCGCCGCCCCCCTCCAACTGGCCGTGGGATTCGATGGCCGCCAGGTCCTCGTGGAATCCCAGCCCGAGGTCCGCCGCCGCCTTCGCACCCTCATCGAGCACCTGCTGCAGGTCCCCCTCGCCGAGTCGGGCTCCGCCCTTCGATGACACACCTGCGGGTATCCTGTTCGCCAGCCTGCGCGCCAGCCCCTTCAGGTCGTGCAGGTCGGAGAGTTCGATGTCGATGGTGCACAGCCGAACACCGCAGTTGATGTCGAAGCCGACACCCCCTGGTGAGATGACCCCCCCCTCCTCGCCCCAGTCGATGTCGGTGGCGACCACGCCACCGATGGGGAAACCGTAGCCGAAGTGCCAGTCGGCCATCGCCCACGCCTCGCCGACGATGCCCGGAAGGGTGGCTGTGTTCACCAGCTGTCCGGGAGAGCGGTCGTCCGAATGGGCGGACCAGTGAGCCTCGTCGGTGACGAGCAGGGCATCGGTACGCATCTCCCCGTGCTGGCGGATCCTGAACACGCACTCGGCATCCTGCTCGACGTGTTCTTTCCATCCGGCATCCATGGGTGGCTCCTCGCGACGCACCGCAGCCGGCATCCACCCCTTGAAGCGGTTTCTGTGCCCATATGCCGCCTATTGCCTTCAAGTGGGGCCCGCAGGTCGGCCCCCGATAAGGGGGCCGCACACGCGAGGTGAGCCAAATGGCATGGGGCGACATCGACATCCCGTTCTTCGCTGAAGCCGGCTTCACCCGCCGCGCCTGCCGCGTCACCAACCTCTGGTTCTGGAGCCGGGACCCCGGGCGCGAGACCTGCGGCGACACCGTCGAGGACGAGTACACCTTCATCGGCGCACCGATCATCCCGGGATTCCCCGAGCGAGGCCGTGCCCTCAAGGACCGTATGCGCGAGGCCTTCCTGTCATACTTCGAGGGTAAGGACCATGTCCGTGTGGAGCCTTACCCGGTAATCGCTCGCTGGCGCGACGACATTCACCTGACCATCGCCAGCATCGCTGACTTCCAACCGCATGTGACCTCTGGTGATGTTGCGCCACCGGCCAACCCGCTGACGATCAGCCAACCCTGCATCCGCCTGACGGACGTGGCCGCAGTAGGTCGTTCAGGTCGCCACCTGACTACGTTCGAGATGATGGCGCATCATTGCTTCAACCGGCCCAACGACGGAGATGTCGTCTATTGGATCGACGAGTGCGTGCGCTATTGCGATGACCTGCTGGTGAACCACCTGGGCATCTCTGAGTCCGAGATAACCTACGTCGAGAACCCCTGGGCTGGGGGAGGGAACGCCGGCCCGGCGGTCGAGGTCATCGTGGGTGGTCTGGAGTTGGCCACTCTCGTTTTCATGAACCTCGAAGAGGATTCCGAAGGCGAGATCGAGGTCAAGGGCGAGCGCTACCGAGAGATGCAACTGCAGATCATCGACACCGGTTACGGCCTCGAGCGCTTCTGCTGGGCAGCGGCTGGGACTCCGACCATCTACGAGTCGATCTACCCCGAGACCGTCGCCTGGCTCAGAGAGGCTTCCGGCTTCGATGGAAGACTTGCTGAGAAGGATAATGTCGATGCCGACCTGCTGCTGAGTGAATTGTCACGACTGGCGGGCATCCTCAACATCGATGTCGGCACCGATGTCGGCCCGCTCTACGACAAACTGCTCGAGAGGCTGGCCAATCGTGGGGTCGACCTCACTCTGGACGAGTTGAAGTCGATTGCAGAG
>CATMIM010000003.1 GCA_950068635.1 uncultured Candidatus Poseidoniales archaeon | reverse complement strand
CCGGAACACGTCCTACTCCGTCGCCATCGGGAACGGCGGGCACGGCTTCGGCACCGCCAAGGTGCCGGGCGCGGCTCACGGCATCTTCTCCGTGGGAGCGTTCACCAGTCGCTCGAGTGACTCCTGGGGCCAGAACGCGCCTTGGTCCAACCGGGGCCCCAACGTGGTCGGCAGGATGGATCCCGACATTGTCGCAGTCGGCTGGTCTGATACAGGCGACATCCCCCTCTACTATCGCAGCGACGCCAACTCCGCCTGGACCAGTTGGGGCGGTACCAGCCTCGCCACGCCAATCGCAGCCGGTCTGATGGCCTTGGTCGCCCAGGCGTGGCAGGCCAACCTCGGCGACTACCCCGGCTCGCAGGAGTTCAGGGACTTCGTGCTCTCGACCTCCGACGACAGGGGCTACGAGCCGTTCGTGCAGGGCGGCGGCTGGTTCAACGCATCGAGGGCCACAGCCACGCTGGACGGCCTCAACGGGACTTGGTGGGTCAGTCCCGCTCAGTGGAACAGCGGCACCTTCCAAGGCCAGCACAGGGCTGCTAACATCAACGTCATGCGGCCCGGCGAGTCCCAAGCCGTCGACCTCGAGTTCACCAACTACGGCCAGACCGACGTGCTGCTCAGATACACTCCCACGGTCTTCGTGCCACTCGAGCACACGGTACAGGTCTGGCACAGCCTCGGCAACGGCAGCGAGGGCGGCGCCAACGACACCTGGGACGGCCATCAGGGGGACCGACCGGACCTGCTGATCCCGCTCCACATCACCAACCACTCGAACGCCAGTCTGCCTTCGGACACCAGGCAGTTGCGTGCACGCGCGACCATAGAGTACTCCGCATTCGACGCCAATCAGGACCGCAGTTCCGAGGAGCGCGTGTTCCTGCAGGTCTACCGATGGAGCGACGATGACGGGGACGGCGTGTACGTCGAGGACTTCGACAACGACTCCATGGTCGACTCCGACGACTGGACCGAAGGCGGAGAGCTCGAGGAGGTCACCTACTGGTGGGACAACGGGCCGAATGCCGAGGTCAGGATCGGTCTGCCCTTCGAGGACGCGAAGGATGGCCTGTTCCTCGGCGTGTGGAACTACAACGGGCACCTGTCGGACGAGCCGGTCAGGATCGAGATCGACTGGACCGCTTTCGGCAGCGCCGACGACGACTGGATCTCCATGACCACCTCGATGGTCGTCCTGGCAAACGACTCGAGCTCCACGCAGATGACGGTGTCAGTGCCAACGGACGCGAGGTCCGGACTGCACCAGCACGGTGTGCTGATCGAGGCCTTCGAGCTCGACAGCGGAGGCAACATCACCTCCGTCACGCCTCACAGGAACTGGACTCTGCCAGTGGTGACGAACGTCCCTTGGACAGGGCCTTTCACGCTGAACGCCGGCCCGATCGATGGCAACGTATCGAACCAGACGCTGTACACCGAGGAGTGGATCAGCGGTGCCACCCGTTGGGACTGGCGGGCCGAGAGCGGCGACTGGCGCTTCCTCTCCGTCGAGTGGCCAGAGGAGTGGGACACCGGCGGCACGGCCATCCTCGACGTCGACTGGAACGACAACCCCTACACCGACATCGACATCCTGTGGCTCTCCGAGATGGCCCACGGCTACGCCGAGGACGACCCGGACGCCTACGGCGAGTCGACCTTCTTCATCGAGTCGCGCTCGATCAACAACCACGCGGGCGGCGGCTCGCACAACTGGGGCACCTTCACCGACACCTCGCGCGAGATGTTCGCCGTGCCCACCTCCCAGGGCATGCACCAGATGGTCCTGCACACCGCGCTGCACGGGGTTTCCACTAACGACAACGCGCTCAACATCTCCGTCGGCTACATCGCAGCCGAGGAGTCCGGCTTCGAGCGCGTGGTCACCGACTGGGCCGAGGGCAGCGGGGTCGACGCGGTCCACGTAGTCTCCACTGTACCGCTCTCCGTCGACTCGGTGACCGCCTACGGTTGGAGCCAACCGGCCCACTTCGATAACGAGACGGCCTTCCAGGATGTCTACAACAACAAGATGACCGCCTCCTGGTGGCACAACATGACCGTCAAGAACGCCAGCGAGTTGAACATCCGGATGAACGCGCATGATGATGCCGACCTCGACCTGTTCCTGTTCCGCGACTCTAACGAGGACGGCGCGTTCTCCTCCGGCGAGGAGGTGGCCCGTTCGTGGAGCGGCTCCTCTGCCGAGACGATTCGCATCGTGGACCCGGCTGACGGCAACTACTCGGTAGCCGTTCACGGCTACTCGGTGCCGAGTGGCACCGTCCAGTTCTGGATCGACATAGAGATCGTGGGCGGCGACGATCTGGTGATCACAGACCAGTTATCGCTCACGCAGGGGGAGATCGACGCGATCTGGCCCAACGGCAGTGATACCCTCGCAGGACAGGTCCCCGCCTCGGCCCTGCAGGTCAATCTGGCATATGACAGGCCCGAGACCGCCGGCATCTGGACCGGGTTCATCGACGTCATCATCGAGGGCGACATCAGCCTGCGCCTGCCTTACACCTACGAACTCGTCGAGCTTGACCCGGAGGTCGGCTTCGAGGTCCCCGCCAACCTGACGCAGACCAACGTCATCGTGCCCGTCAGGCTGCACGCGCTCGACACGGGCATCGGGTTCCGCCTCGACGACCTGAACTGGGAGCCGGCCGACGAGGGCACCAGCATCCCCGATGCGGACCTCGTCGAGGCAATCGACACCGATGGCAACCACCACAACCTTACTGCCATCTGGAACAGCGGCAATCACTTCGCCATGCCCGAGAACGTCTCGTTCAGGGAGATCTGGGTCAACGCCACGCTGCCGCAGGTTGAGAAGTGGCACGACTACAGGGCTGACCTGACTGACATCTCCAACAACTCTGCCGAAACCTACCTCTCGGTGTCCTACGACGCCACCGCCCCCATCGTGTCCATCTCCAACATCCCGTGGATAACCAACCTAGCCACTCTGACGTACACGCTACAGACCGAGCCGGATGCGAGCGTGAGGCACGGCGATACCGAGATTGAGCTCGACGAGAGCGGCTTCGCAGAGTTCACCTTCCAGTTGACCGAGGCCGAAGAGCGAGCCGACGCTGACTCGTCGTTCTTCTACGTGCACGGCAGCAGCGTCTTCGACATAGAGGTCAGGGACGCTGCGGGTAACTCGTTAACCAGGGACTTCGTCGTCGTCTTCGACCCTCACACGCCCAACGCCGCCTTGCTCGACGTTGCCGACCAAGCCGACTACCACTACACTCCGGAGCAGATAACGACCCCGGTCAACATGAGCGAGGGTACGCTGACCATCTCGATTCCCGTGGACATCAGGGACTGGTGCCTGAGGGTACAGGCCCTGAACTCCCTTCATGAGACGGTGCAGTGCGAGTCCGACCCGCTGATACCGCGGATCACCATGGAGGACGCTCCCGGGCAGGGCACCTACCTCTCGCAGTACGAGATCAACACCACAACGCTGCCCGACGGCGACTACCTCATCTCCCTCGAGCTGACCGACTGGGCCAACAACAGCGCTGTCGAGGAATGGCCCCTCAGGCTCGACCGCTCGGTGCCGTTGGTCGAATGGGAGGTCAGCCCCGGCACCCACGATGCCCTCTTCGACCACAGGCAGGGCCTGTCCTGGCTGTCGAGCGAGGAGGTCCACATCCGGTTCACCATCGACGGGGCGCTCATCAGCGAGCGCACCGGAGTAACCAGCGGCGCGCTGTTCGAGCTCAATCACACGGGGGTGCACGAGGTCTGCTTCGAGGCAGTGGACATGACCGAGCCCCAGGAGAACGACAACAGGTTCCTCGAGTGCAGGAGCATGCTGCTGGACCCCTCGATATACAGCACCCACATCACTGCGAACTGGAACGGCGGGCTGGCGGCCATCGAGGAGGTCGAGGCGGTTCTGCAGCGCGGTCCCGACCAGGAGATCTGGTGGAGCAGGACGGATGCCGGCGGGAGGCACCTGATCGAGCCGGGGGCCAGCGTGGTCACTGTGGTCTTCGACCTCGAGGAGGGTGACAACCAGTTCCTCATCGAGATACACGCCCTCGACCATATCGACAACTACACGCTGTCCATAGTCAAGGACACCATCGCACCCGTCCTGAACTTCTACGAGGTAGCCAATCGGACCACCCCGCTCGAGACCAGCCGGGTGGTCAGCGGCGTGTGCGAGCCCGGCTCCACGGTGATGCTGTGGACGGAGGCGGACGACGCGGAGTTCGTGTGCTCGTCATCCGAGGAGTTCCTAGTCACCATCGAGATCCCCCCCACACCGGGGAACCATTCGATCAACGGGCTCTCCGTCGATGCAGCGAACAACCAGAACTCGATGTCCATAGAAGTGCTCGAGCAGGAGTGGATCGACTGGGCCATCGATGACGCCCGCAACTCGGGGCCGATGCTCTGGTGGTTCTCTCTGGCCGCAATAGCACTGCTCGCCGCCACCGTGCTGCCGGCGACCATGCTCCGGCGCAGGCGCGCGCGCAAGCTCAGGATGGAGGGGCACGGCCCCGACCTCGATGAGATAATGTCCGAGATCGAGGCTGCAGCAGACCTGTCCCTCGCTGATTCAGGTGCCGGAGAGGACGAGTAAGGCTCATCCCCTGTCCGCGACTCGCTCGGCCGTGGAGATTCGCAGCATAGCCGTGCTCGGTGCGGGTCAGATGGGCAACGGCATAGCGCAGGTCGCGGCATGCGCGGGGTACGACGTCACGATGATCGACATCGAGCAGGAATTCATAGAGCGTGGGATGGACGCCATAGAGCGCTCTCTGGGCAAGCTCGTCGCCAAGGAGAGGATGAGCCGGGAGGATGCCGACTCGGCTCTCGCGCGCGTGCGCACATCCACCGACAAGGGGGCGGTGTCAGGCTGCGACCTCGTCGTCGAGGCGATCCCGGAGATTCCCGAGATGAAGCTCTCGGCCTTCGCCGAGCTCGACGGCATCTGCAAGCCCGAGGCCATCCTCGCCAGTAACACATCGAGCATCAGCATCGATGCGATCGCCGGTGCGACGAGCAGGCCGGACAGGGTCATCGGGATGCACTTCATGAATCCCGTCCCGATAATGCGGCTGGTCGAGATCATCAACGGCGCCCAGACCTCCGATGAGGTCAACGCCGCTGTGGTCGGGACTGTCGAGAGGATGGGCAAGACGGCGCTGTCGTGCAACGACTCGCCGGGCTTCGTCAGCAATAGGATACTCTGCCCGATGCTCAACGAGGCCATCCTGACGCTGCAGGAGGGAGTGGCTGAGCCAGAGGTCATAGACGGCATCATGAAACTCGGGATGAACCACCCCATCGGCCCGCTAGCGCTGGCCGATTTTATCGGCTTGGACACGGTGCTGCACATCATGAACGTACTGCACGAGGGACTGGCAGACGACAAGTACACCCCCGCCCCTCTGCTGGTCCAGATGGTCGATGAGGGCAAACTCGGGCGCAAGAGCGGTCAGGGATTCTACTCATACGAATGAAACCGTCGTGCTGTAGCGGTGCATTTTCTGCACTATCATACCGTGCCAAAGTTCAAAGCGGAATTCATGGCCCTAAGGCCATGACGGGCGTTAGCGCTGCGAGAACACTGGCCGCACTCCTAGTCCTCTCCTGCCTCTCCGGGCTGGTGCTGGCGAACGACGCCGGGACCGGCGGCGATGCCGGCGACTCCATCTCCACGGCTGCTTGGCTGCCCGCCTCGAACGCCACCTACTACGGCAACCTGACCGCGAGCAGCGACAGCGACGACTACTACGGGGTCAACATGTCGAGCAACACCGGCATAGCGGTCGGTCTGACATCCCCGTCAGGTGCTGATTTCGACCTGATGCTGTACACCTCGTCCGGGAGCATGATAGACTCCAGCTACTCGACATCGAGTTACGACAACGTCACCTCCAACGGGACCAGCGTGGGCGGCACCACGGTCTACGTCCAGGTCAACCAATGGACCGGCTCGGGCCAGTACACCCTGCAGATCTGGATATTCTCGACCTCCGGCGGAGGGGGCGGCTCGGGCCAGAACGACGCCAACACCGGAGGGGATGCGTCCGACACGCAGTCCTCAGCCACCGCTCTCAATGCCACAAACGCGACCTACTACGGCTATGCCGACAACAGCAACGACGAGTACGACTGGTACAGCATCGCCATGCCGATGTACCACTCGATCAACGCGAGCCTTTCTTGGAACACCTCCACCGTCGACCTTGACCTGCACCTGTTCGACCAGAACGGCACCTACATCGACTACAGCTACAACGACAACCCCGAGAACGTCACCAGCGGCAGCAGCCCCATCGGCGGGACGACGGTCACCCTGCTGGTCCGAGCCTGGCTCGGCGGTGACGACTACACACTCACGCTCTGGTTCGACAACATCTCCTCCTCCCCCGTCTACAACCAGAACGACTCGGGAACCGGCGACGACGCCTCGGACGACTACGATAACCCCACCGGGATCATCACCAACATAGGCCAGAACGACTTCACCGGCTGGGCCTCTGCCGACAGCGACGTGGTCGACGAGTACTCGGTGGACGTCCCCGCCGATCACGGCATCGCTGTCAGCGTCTCCTTCGACACCGGCGAGGTCAACTTCGACGTGGCACTGGCCTTGATGCCGAATCCAGCGAGCAACATCATCGATCTCTCCCAGACGTCCAGCAGTCCTGAGACGGTCACCTCCAACGGCACCTACGTCGGAGGGGAAACCGTCCTGATCGAGATCTACGCTAACACGGGCGAGGGCGACTACAACATGACCATCTGGATCTTCACCCTCGACACCGATGGCGACGGCGTCACCGATGACAATGACACCTGTCCGCTGACACCAGCGGGAGAGGTGGCCGATGCCCGTGGGTGCTCGCTGTCACAACTGGATGGTGATGGCGATGGCGTCTCCGATGCGCTCGACGAATGTCCGCTGACCCCCCCAGGAGAGATGGTGAATGCGCGCGGCTGTGCCGCCCTGGAACGTGACACCGACGGCGACGGACGCATGGACGATGTCGACGAGTGCGTCGACCTGCGCGGCTCTATCCGCGGCTGCCCGATCCTGTCTGTGGAGGTGAGCAGCGAGCAGCCTGGAGAGACGGACGCATCCGCACTGCTCAACGTCACTGCGACCTGCGAACAGGGATGCAACATGTCACTCTCGATCGCAGGCGAGCCGCTTACGGAGATCGCGGATGGCGAGAGCGTCACGGTGCCCGTCGAGCGCCCCGAAGGTCAGTATCATCTGACCGTGGAGGTGCGCATCGATGCCGGCAGCACGTGGGCGAGCAGTGAGGAGTCGATCAGTTGGCCGGAACCCGAGGTCCCACCTGACGATGTGCAGCAGCCTGGACCACAAACTCCCGATGACGGGTCTGATTCCGGTTCGACGAACGGTGAGCAGCCTACGGCTGCCGATGACGGTGGGTGGCAGGCTTCCGGAAACGTTGTACAGATCCTGATGGCGATCTTCTTCATCGTCTCCATCATCGCCGTACTGGGGATGATCATACGGCAGAGCCGCGGGGCGCGGACACCCAGAGCGGAGGATTGGTTCAAGGGTCCAGTCGCCTCGACCATCGAGGTCGAGCGCGACCTTCGCACCGCCGTACAACCAGTGGCCCCGAATCCCGAACTCTTCCAGCAGCCCCCACCCGTACAGCAGATTCCCGAGCAACCGTACCCCTCGCCTCCAGCAGAGCAGGCCGAGTCAGACGAGTTGCCCAGCATCGACGGCCTGTTCGACTGAGTCTCATGTTCGATTCAGCACTCTGGAACGAAGGTTGGAATCCTGAAGAAAGGCTGCACTGGCATGGTTGATGTGGGGAGCAGGGAGTAAGCCCCTTTCTGTTCACCGAATGGCTGGTTGCATTCAACTGTGCGTCCTACCCGTTCCTCTTCAGCGCGCCTCAACGGAACTGTTCGGACTTGCTCCGGCGGGGATGCTCGTCTCAGCCAGCGGTGGGCAACCTCTCCCTTCCGGGTTCACTGTACACACCCATGCTGGTTCGTTTCTGCTCCAGAGCCGACCCTCCCGGGCCTCCGGCTTGTGCCGGACCGCCTGCGCTGCGGAGAGGGGACTTTCCTCAGTGTCGAACACTGTCAGCAACCCTCCTGCTCCCGCATCCCCGTCCGCGTCGAAGGTCGCTATCAACCCGTCGCAAGCACACACGTCACTGCTGAGGTGGTTGTTCAGGCCACTGCTGAGGGTAGTGGCCCTGTTGGTGACCATACTCCCATTGCTGGGGCTGTTGCGCGTAACCCTGCTGCGGATATCCTTGTGGTTGAGGTGTGTAACCCTCTTGCCAGGCGGGTTGAGCTGGTGGCTCCTTCTCCTGTTCTTCTTCGTCGGACCAGGTGTCTTCCATATCGTCCCAGTCGTCGTCAGTCCCGTCATACGAGTACTCGCGGCTGCCGCCGGATCTGAGCGCCACCGCCACCACACCGGCCAGGATGAGGATTAGACCGCCGAACAGTATCATGTAGGACATAGGGACGTCTTGGAAGGCATTGGCGAGTGAACCTCCTCCAGCACCCGAGTCCACTTCGATGGTACCTCCAGTGAGCCACTGCTGACCGTTGAGTGACACCACCACCCACTGTTTTCCTGACCCTTTCGGCACCCAGTCGATGTCGTAGGTGACTCGCTCGTCCATCGGCACGACCACCGTGATCGGTTGAGGGGTCAATGAGCGGTTGTTTCCGTCCTCATCCACCTCGTAAACGAGAATGGCCGCGGTTCCGGGAGCCTTTCCTCCGTTGCGTAGCTCAATGGTCACCATCACGGTCTGGTCGCTGAGCACGGTGCCAGTGCGCGAATAGAACACCTCTGTGAGAGTGATGTCCGCCGCCAACTGTTCCATGTCCCAGGTGGCGAAAGGTGCGCGAACGCTGTTGAACTCGGTGTTGCTGTACATTCCGTTGCCGGCGAGATCGCGGCCGACGACCCAGACTGCCAGTTGCAGACTGTCGACGTGGGCGTCGGCGGGAAGCTGGCTGGCGAGGTCAAGTGTCGCCGTGGCGATGATGGATTGGCCTACCGCCACACCACCGACCATCAACGGCAGGTCGCCGGCGAGAACCGCACTTCCTCCCGGTTGGTTCGCCCGGACCACCTTCCAGTGCAGATAGAGGCTGTCGATGTCGAGTTGTTCCTGCTCCTTCAGCACCACCTCGATCTCCAACGCGGATAGCGAGGTCATGGGGATCTCGACTCCTTCGCGGGGTGAATTCACCTCGATCGGGACCGGGGCGTTGCCATCAACGACTATCCAGAACAACGAGGCCTCCGAGTCGGTCACATCGTTGGCTGCCGAGGGCAGTCCACTCAATTCGAAACTGAGCGCATGGCTCTGCGATATCTCCGGAGCCTGCAGCCGCACCTCCCAGAAGCCATCCGTCGTCGGTATGAGCGTTCGGTGGCCATCTAGCAGTATTGAGACGTTTAGGGGGACGGTTGGCGGAGACCCAGTAGGCTGGAACGCGACGTATCCAGTCAGGTTCAGACCGGTTGCCGGCGGCACCCAGGCCCTGTGTTCCAACACGCTGCCCGAGTCGACCTCGAGGATGACGGATTCGGAGATGATGGCCAGGTCGGCGGAGAAGCGCCAGCGCAGTTGGGGCAGTTCCAGCCAGTGCTCATTACCTCCCCTGTCGAGAACGGTCATCGCGGGGGCGCGGCGCAGGTCTCCCTCGTGCGGCAGTCCCCAGTTGATCTGGAACTCCACACGCATCTCGAGTTGACTGGTGAACGGGGTGATCTCGCCCTGCCGCGCACGCACGCTGCAGCCTTCCAGCACGATGTTATCCGAAGTGGTCGTACACCTGCCTGTGGTCTGGTTCCAGGTCATCTGCAGTTGGTCCATCACTGAGTTCGAGGCCAAGGACAGGTCGACCGATAACAGGTCTGAGATGCCATTCGGTTCGTCGAACGGCAGGCTCAGCACGTAGCGCGTGGCCGGGTGCAGCCAAGAGTGGTCACCCTCATCTAGGAAACCACCCTCACCTGTGATCCATGGAGGCTGGTCAGCCTTCAACTGGTAGGTGAACAACTGTTCATCGAGGCCGGGTCCACCGCCGCGGGTCACCAGATTCCCAGCGGCGTCCGATCCTGCCACATAGCCGGCCACCAGGCCCCCAACCGGCCCATCGGTGTCGTCGAGACTGAAGGTGTAGTTACCCTGCGCCTTGGAAAGATCTGAGGGTGGTGTGAGAGGCATAGCCTGGAACTCGCTCTCGTTGGTCTTTCCATTGTAGTCCACATCATCAATCCACGAGCGCCAGAGCATCAGCGACAGTTGATGGGGAAGTAGGGGCCGGTCGTAGACCTCGAAGCGGATGGGCTGGACGAGTGAGGGATCAAGGTGGTCGTAGCGACGGATGTTCTGGTCAATCACCATAGGTGCCAGAGAGTCGATCTTGAAAGTGCGATTCAGTGGGATGGTGGAGGCATTCTCCGCGCCATGCAGGGACATCACATCGACCCGGTATTCGAGGTCCTGAGTGCTCATCGGGGTGCGCAGTTGGAAAGAAGCGAGCCCCTCGTTCAACGTGGTGGTGTTCGCCACCTCCACACTGTTGGCGAACACCCTCACCACCACATCGCCGCTGCGTGGGGTCTGCCATGGTTCCATCTCCGGGAATCCGAGTTGGGCCTCCACGGTGATCGGGGCGTCTGCTCTCAGGTAGGACCTGCTCGAGGGGATCTCGTTGCCCAGATCGTTGAGCATCGCCCATGAACGGATCTCGATGTCGTTCTCGATTCCGAGTCGCTCCCCGAGCCCGAAGTGCTGGAGGCGCGGCACGCTGCGCCTGCCATCGACCAGAACGAGCCGGACCTTGAGTGCCAACTGCTCCTCGTCGTCCCACGACGCGTTCAGGCGGAAGCGAAGTGTGCTGTCCACGCGGGTGCCATTGACCGTCTGGTTCACGCCGTTCACGGGATCCCAGTGAATCATCCCCTGATCATCATTCGACCATGACGAGGTTCCGTCGAACGGGTGCTCGTAGGTTATGGCATGATTTTCGCCGACGAGGTCGAACTGCACGCTGGCGGGTACCCCGTCGGTGACGGTGTGCTGCGAGCGGACCTCGAGCCATTGCCATGACGGGGTCAACGTGGTCGTGCCGTTCTGGATGCTGAGCGCATCGGTGGTGAAGGATGCTGAAGATTCGAGTGACGTGATCGTCGCCCGGATCGTTCCGGTCCTGCCCATCACGATCGTGAGCGGCACAAGATGATGCCCGCCGCTGACAGTGGCGGTAGGGATCTGGTCGTTGACTGCGCGCACCATGTCGTCGTGTGGCATGTAGGATACCTCGGCCACCGGGTGCGACACCGCCGCCACGCCGCCCAGTTGCAGGCTGCCGTAGTCGGCGGTCACCTGGAACAGGGCCATCACATGGTCGGCGTCCACCTGTGCTCCGAGCGGGGGCCACATGCTCGGCATGGTGCTCAGGTTGTCATTCAACGACGTCAGTTCTGTTGCGTCGAGCACCTCTATGTGGCTGGAGCCGAGGGTACCGAGGCTGTTCTCGAAGATGGTCACTCCACCCACCTCCATCGATATCTCCAGATTGGTCACCCCATTGGTCGTGGGATTGAGGGCGAACGACAGCGATTCCAATCCGCTGCGCGGCAGCCAGATACCGACCTGCTTCGTGCTGTGCGTGGAGTATGACAGATGATAGGACAACGCGCCGGTGGCCAACCTGTCCTGCCACCCCCACGGACCGAGATTGTCGTGCATGAACTCCCACTCCGAACGGCTGTCCAAACCTACATCGATACGCGGGGACAGCGGTATGCCTCCGCCGTCGAGGTCCACGCGCAGCCATTGCAGGTCGCTGCTGCCGCTGGACTGCCAGCGGAATTGGACTGAGTGCGCATAGATGGGCGGGCTGGTCAATCCATTGTTCGACAGGGTCTGCCACGAGCTGCTGCCGTCGAAGCTCGCCTGCAACTGTCCGCCGCCGGTCGCTGAGTAAGCGGAACGGATGCGGCTTATCGGACGGCGGGTGATGAACTCCGGGCTGGTCGCGCTGCCAGAACCAGAGATGCTGTCTCCGTCCCAGTTCATTCCGGAGAGCGACCAGCCCAACTGTGACGGGTCGCGATTGAAGGTGGTCTCGTAACGGCCTTGCAAGTGGACGCCGTGGATGATTGGGCTCGATGCACCCGTAGGCTGATCCATCTTGATCTTCAGGCGCAATGACGGATGCGCCTCCCAGTCGATGGCACCGAGGTCGACCGTATCACCGCTGAATCCCGCGAACCCGGCAATCGGCTGTCCGCTGACCCCGTCGATGATCGACCACAGCATCGAGGAGCCGCTTGGAACCGTAGCGTCGATGCTCATGATGCCGTACGGCCCTGGAGTCATCATCTGCGGCCCAACAGCACCTGGGCCGAACGCCGCAGAAGTCCAATTGGCACCCGTGCCGATGGAACCACCAGCGCGCGGCTTGAACTCGATGTCGTCCAGGTTCCAGCCGGTGTAGGTGACGCTGCCATCCGTCGTTCCCAAACCGAATCTGACGCGCAGGTCGGGATTGTTCTGCACATGGTTGGTGATGTCGTGGGTCCGCTGGGAGAAGGATTGCTCGTTGATCGAGCCGCCATTGTGGGTCCAGACTCTCGACCATGAGCCCTGTGCATTCTTGACGTCGATGTAAGCGTGGTCGTAGTAGTAGTACTCGATTCCCATTCTGCGCCAGAACTTCAGGTCCCAATTGCCACTGCACGCAGTGCAGTCAACCGTAGGCGAAGTGGCCCAGTAGGGCCCGCCCAGACGGTTCGGGTAGTTGCCGTTGTAGGTGTAGATCGCCTTCGTGCCACTGTGCACACCGTTTGTCTGGCCAATGGAACTGTCGTAGCCCCGGGCCCAGCCTGCGCTGCTGGACAAGGACCACCCATGGTTGGTTCCCTCGAAATCCCACTTCACCGCTCTCGGGAGCACCCTCAACCCGTCGCTCTTGTTGATGTCGACGCGGTCGAGAACCGCTCCAGTCAGGTTCCAATGCTGCGCAGTGGTCCACGACAGGGCGTCAGAACGAGCGTAGATCATCGGTTCCAGTGTAAGGTTGAGTGCGGTCACAG
>CATMIM010000002.1 GCA_950068635.1 uncultured Candidatus Poseidoniales archaeon | reverse complement strand
CGATTCCGCTGGCTCTGCGACGGGCTCTGGTGCTGGCTCAATCTCGACATCTGGTTCCGCAACTGATTCTGGTGACGACTCGGGAACAGGCGCAGATTCTGCTGGAAGCGCGGTCTTCAGCGGCTGGGCTGCTGGAGTCTGCGGTTCGATTGGAGCGCGTACCGGGGCGAGCGCACCCATTCGGGCTGGGCCATCGGATGCTGTCGGTGCCGGCCTCTGTCCGATTGGCGCGCGCACTGGGGCGAGTGAACCTCCTGAAAGGGCAGGAATGGCGGGAGCACCCGGCTCAGGTGTCTGGCCGAGTCTGGCAACCGCAGGCTGGCCGAGTCTGGGGGGGCTCTCGGCCCCGGCAGCTGTCCTTGGCATCTGGGCGCGGGCACCTCCAAGGGCACCCATCCAACGTTCTCTCCTGGAGAGCACAGAGTCACCCTGCTCAAGTTCATCGACTTCCTCCTCGACCTGCTTGAGGCGCTCCTGTTCCTCGATGTCCTCGTCGGACACGAGTCCGACCTCTAGTTGAGTGCGAATCTTGGCCTCGGCGGTCTGGCGGAATTCCTCGGCACGGATCTCGAGGGTCGCCAGTCGTTCGCGGATCTCTGCCCGCTTGACCGCCAACTGCGCCTCGATCTCTGCTCGAATCTCGGACTCACGGCGGCGGACCTCAATCAGCGCCTTGTTGCGCATGATCTCCTCACGCTTGGCGAGCTGTCGGTCCAGTTGATCGGTGACCTCACCCTCCTTGCGGTCGCGGAACTCCTTCAGCCGGGCCTCCATCTCGACCTCCAATTCCATCGAGGTCTCTTCCTTGAGCAGGTCGAGCGCGGTCTCCTGGGATATCTTCTCGTTGCGCACGCGGGCGTCTATCTCAGCCATCACCTGCCGCTGGACGGCAGACTCGCGGGTGCGGAACTCGTGTTCCAGTTGGTCGATCCACTCCTGCTTGCGCGCTTCGAACGTCGCCTCCAACTGCGTGCGCAGTTCAATTTCCCGGTCGTGGCGGAACAGAGACAGCCGGCTGCTGATCTCTGCCTCGCGGGCGCGCTTGTAGGCTTCGAACTCATCTTCTGTCCGCCGTTGGAGTTCCTCATCGATATCGAGCGACAGATCGTGTTCGATCTCGTCGACCGAGTGTGTGAATGTGAGGTCATAGCGCTGGCGCAGCCGCTGCTTGCGCTCGGCGAGTCGGTCGACGTAGTCCTTCTCCAACGCGCGCATGATCGCGCCGCGCACCTCGTCCCGCTTGCGTGCGATGGCGAGTTCCAAATCCTGCTGCATCCTCGATTCGAGTTGTTCCGTCTCTGCGGTCAGGCGTGATTCGAGTTCATCCTGGAGATCCTTGGCGATCTCCTCCTCCAAGCGCTGGGCGCGATGCTCGTACTCGCTGCGCAGGTGAGTCTCGCGTGAGCGCAGGCGGCTGCGCAATTGCTGTTCCAGCCGCCGACGGATTCCATCTCTGAGTTGTGTCTCCCGTTCGGCAAGACGAGACGACTGTTCAGCCTCGATTCTCTCCGTCTGCAATCCCTCCTCTGAGGAAAGTTGCGCCTCCATCTCCTGCTTGAGGGACTCTTCAAGATCCGTGATCTGTCTCTGCATCTGCTGGTTGGCCTCGATCTCCATCCGCTCCGAGAGGAACGCACGGCGACGCTGGAACTCGTCATCCATTTCTTCGGAAAGCTGCTCGACCAACTGCTGGCGTCGAGTCTGCAGTCGACGTTCGCGCTCGACGGTGAGTTGATCCTGAAGACTCGATTCCTCCCGCTCGAGCCGCATCTCCAGTTCATCGCGAAGGATCTCCTCCTCGCGGGCGAGCGCGGCCGCCTCCAACTCGGAAAGTTCCGACTCCATCTCGCTGCGCATCTCAGATTCAAGTTGGCTGAGCGTCTCGTCATGCTCCATCTGCAGAGCCCTGGTCAGTGCTCCCTTGGCTCCTGAGAGCCGCTCTGCCTGGTCCTTCAGCCGCAGACGACGCTCCCTGCTCACGCGCGAGCGCACATCCTCCTCGCCGCGCAGGTTGGACTGGATGCGCACTGATTCGGATGATGAAGGAGCACCTGGACGGGTGAGCCGAGCGCGGATATCTGCGAGTGAATCTGTTTCTGTCAGGGTCCCATCCCCTGAGAGGCTTCAACCTCTCTAGTTGAGCAGTGGTCGAATCTTCTGATATAACATAAGCAGGTGCTGACCTCGATGATTATGCGACTATACGACCCTCTGCCATCCGCCCGCATGAGATGAGTCCGCCATCCTGCCTCAGAAGGTGACACGAAACTCCTCCTCACACGCTGGGCAGGTCAACTCCCTGCTTCCGGGCCGAGGTCGGATGCGCAGCCTGCGCTCACATGCCGGACAAGCCAGTTCGACCTTGACGGCCTTCGCGGTGATGTTGATCTCGTTGTCACACGAGCTGCAGCGGATGCGCACCGGGCGCTCCTCGACGCCAGCGATGAGCACCTTCGAACAAGAGGGACAAGCGAGTTTCTCCTCGCGCCACTGGCGACGGGTGGCTGCGTGGTCGACGCGGACCTTCGAGCCGCACAGAGCGCAATCGATCTCGCCGAGTCCGAGCGGCAGCATTCCGTCACAATGAGGACAGTTGAGCACAGGAGGTGCCACACTCGACTCCACCTGAAGAGGGCCTTCGTCGCTGCCCATCGACACACTTCCGACCTGCTCATGACCTCTTACGTGGTTGCCCGATCAAAAGCAGACCCGACGGGGTGAACGTGAACGGCAGGTCGAGGTCCAACCCCCATTCATCGGCGGCGGCCTCGACCAGTTTCTTGGCTGCTATGGCATCTCTTGCCGAGCCGGGAACGGCGACCCAATGCGTGTCTGCGCCTGCGCGGATGAGTTCTGCGATCTCGTCGGGCAGGACAGAGAGGTCGACGGTTGGGGTGGCAGAGGCGTCATCCCCGGGCATCTCGACCGGTCCGGTCAATCTCCACCAGCGAGCCCGGCCTTGGTCGCGGTGGTTCTCGACGACGCCAGCCTTCTCCAGTTGCTGCAGGTGGTGATACAGATGATAGCGCGTCACGCCTGTGGATTCCTGCAACTGCACTGTCGACATCTCCGCGACGCCGTTCAGTGACGACACCAACGCTGCTCGGGTAGGGTGGGCGAGCGCCACACGGAGGGGGTCGCCGCGTACCTTGCTCATCCGTGCTTGCCTCCGGGCAGCAATCACTCGCTCTCCGCTATAATACGAGCGCACCGCACCATCGGTCAACGGATCGAGGCGAGCCTCTGGTGCCAGAGTTTCCCGAATGCCTCGCGCACGTCGCTCCAGAGGCTGACGAACAATCCACCCAGCATCCCCAGTCGACTCATGCCGGCGTCGGCCAGCCAGATGCCGTTGAGCAGCACCAGCAGGGCGCTCGCCTCGTGGACGAACACCCCCAGCGCGAGGCTCGCGTGCCATCCGTCGAGCACCGAGACGACCAACGTCACGGTGACGAGGAAGGAGAGCAGGATGTTCGCCAGTACGATCATGCGTGTGCGCCGAGAGAGACGTACAAGACTGGACAACTGCCTCGGGTCTTCGCTGGGAATGAGCACATCAGCCGCATCCAGGTTGACCTGCTCACCGCTGCCCACGGCCACGCCGACATCCGCTGCTGCAAGCGCGGCGGCGTCGTTGAATCCGTCGCCAGCCATCAGAGTGCGCCGAGCGTGACTGCGCCGCTGCACCCAGATCGCCTTGCCTTCAGGGGAAATCTCGCCGCGGCAGGAATCCGCCGGGATCCCGAGCCGCTCGCCCAACGCCTCGACGGCAGACTGTGAATCTCCGGACAGCAGTTCGACGGCGATGCCCTGCCGCCTTAGTTCTGCGACCATCTCATGAGCACCAGCGCGCAGGTCGTCATGCTCGAAGATGAACAGCGCGATCGCCGTGTCATCTTCGGTCAGAAGGGACAGGCCGCGCCCGGCTGCGCGCGCCTCGAGCGCGGCGGCCTCCAAGAGTTCTGGAACCTCGATGCCGAGCGAGACGATCCAGTCGTCGCGGCCGAAGCGGACCTGCTTCGCTTTCAGCCGTCCGCTGACACCCGCCTGCTCGTCAGATATCCCTGTCACCTTCATCGGCTTCAGCGACTCCTCGGCCGCCCGTAGGCGCACGGTGGCGGCGTAGGCGTGGTTACTGCGCTCCTCGATACCCGCGGCGAGGCGCAGGATGCGTTCTCGCCGCTGGCCTGGAGCAGAAACGACCTTGACCAGTTTGGGCTCGCCGCGGGTCAGCGTGCCGGTCTTGTCGAGCAATGCCAAGTCGATGCGAGCGACCCGCTCGAGCACGTCTCCACCGCGAGCAACCAAGCCGTTGTGAGCGGCATTGGTGAGCGCCATCGCGTGCGGAACCGGAGCGGCGAGCAGCAGCGCGCATGGACAGGCAACAACCCAGAGCAGCAGCATCACCATCACGTTGCCCATGAGAAGAGCGGCGAGTGCTCCACCGACGAGCACGACTGGAACCCAGATGAGCGTGAACAGTTCGACTGCTCCCTGCAGTCGCGGAGTGGTGTCACGGAAGGTGTGCACCTTGTCGATCAACCCAGACAAGCGAGTCTGGTCACCGACTGCGCTGGTGCGCAGCACGATCGGACCACGACGGAGCACCAGGCCCGCCTCGATCTCGTCGCCCACGGTCACTCGAACAGGGATGCTCTCGCCCGTGAGCGGGGCGCGGTCGAGGCTGCCGATGCCCTCAACGATCTCGCCATCGACGGGCACCAGTTCACCGCTGCGCACCTCTACCAGGTCACCCACCTGCACAAGTTCGATGGGAACCTTGTCCGATTCGTGTGCTGCTGCAGTGGGAGCAGCCATGGACAGGGATGTCCCGGGTGAGATGACAGAGATGGATGTGATCGAAGATCTCCTGCCTTTGGGTGAAGGCAACACTCGAGCGAGTCTGGGAAGGCGGTCGAGTCCACCCTGCATCGCATTGCGCGCCTGCACGAGCGCGGAGGACTCCAAGTGACCGCTGAGCGCTTCGAGCAGCACGACGGTAAGCGCCTCCGGCCAGTGTCCCAGCACCGCCGCGCCGATCACCGCTAGGCTCGTCAGCACCTGGAATCCAAGTACCATGTTACGCAGGCTGGCGAGCGCCTCGAGGAACATGCGCCAGCCGCCGAGCGCCACTCCGAGAATCCCCACCGTGGTCACCAGAAAAGCAGGAGCGCCGGTGAACTGCAGGAACAACACGAGCAGCAACAGCGGAACCGTGATCGCAGCGCCCAGGAGCCGCAGTTGGTCGCTCTCCAGCCGGTCGGGCTGGATCTCGACAAGGATGGGTGATCTGCCTGTCATCCGTTCCAGCGCCTGCTCCATCTCAGCGTGCATCTCTGCTGACAATTCGGCATGCTGGAGCAGCAGACGCTCGCCCTCGAAGCGCACGTGCAGCACTCCGGGGGCCGTCAGCAGAAGACGCTTCAGCGCCCCCCGCTCGACACCATGTCTATCCTGCAGACCGATCTGAGACACGCCCTTCAACTGGTACCAGGGGACGTCCGGATTGTGACCGAGACTCGCAAGGATGCCCGAAGTCCGGGAAAGGTTGGCAGCGCCGAGGTCGAGTTCGACCTTCACCCAGCCATCCGACGGGCTGATCTGGCACTCGACGACGCCTGCCTGCCGGTTGACCGCACGCGCCGCCTTCATCGCGCAATCGGGGCAGTCCATCCCCCGCAGAGGCCATCCGAATGAGTGGACGCCATCGGCCACGAGCTCCGTGATCACATCTGCCTCCGTCTCCGGAGGTTCCGCCACATCCGGTGCTTCGGTGGGAACCTCCGTACCCTCCTCCTCGTCGGGCGGAACATCAGCGACCGTGTCCTCCTCGACCGCAGGCTCGGGCACCGGATCCGGTTCCGGATCGTCGAGGTAGAGCCATGGCTCCCCATCGTCTCCAGCGACGCTCATCGCGCGCGTCTCGGTTGCTGATTGGTTTGAAGATGACTATTGCACATGCAATGAAGGCCGGTAGCGGTGTGGCACATCAGAACGATCGACAGTCTGGAGTGATGCAGGGAACAGGATTCGAACCTGTGAAGCACTGAGCAGCGGATCTTGAGCCCGCCCCCTTTGACCACTCGGGAATCCCTGCGACGGCGCTCGCACCGCGGTCACGGTTGTCATTCTTCCTCATGGCGAGAAGCTTCGCCTCGCGAGGATTCGGTAATCACCTCAGGAGGCGGACCGGCACCCTTGGGCCACTCGTCGGGCTGCCACGGTGGTGGAGGGGGCTCATCCTCGTCGAGCAGTTCGTCGTCGAGGTCGTCGGGGCGCCTGAACATCACCACCGAGCCGAACAGCAGGATGATGAACAGCAGCACAGCCAAGCCGACCGTCGAAAGCTCACCCGAAAGGAGCGATTTCATCAGGGTGTCGGTCCCTCTCGCATCGCGTACCTCGCCCACCGGGACGGTGGTGAGGTTGGATTCATCGCCATCGAGGACCAGGTAGAGTTGCAGATCCCCGAGTTTCCACGCTTCGGCGGAGAACTTCACCAGCATGGACTGCTGCGGCAGCAGTTCGAGCTGCTGCTCATCCATCACCTCGCGCCGGTCCCCGTCGGACAGCGCCCATAGCGCCACCTCCACCTCACCCCGGTTGTTGCCATGGTTGGTCAGGCGAGCCTCGATGAGCAGATGGTCCCCGAGCAACGGGTGCTCCGGCGTGCTGCTGACATCGGAGAGCACCGGATGGAAGTAGATGACGAGCAACTCCGGTGAGCGTGGGTCATCCTCGCTTCCAGGACCCGTCAGCGCATGGCCGGCCAGGTCGGTTCCCACAACCCAAATGACCAGTTGGTCCCCAGTTGTGAGGCGGGTGGCGTCGATGTCGAAGTCGAGGTAGGTGACGTAGTTCCACTGCGCGCCCGACCAAGTCGCCAAGGGCAGTTCCGATTCACCGTGCATTCCGAGCAATTCGACTCCGTGCCGTCGGAATGACCAGAGGATAATGAGCGACGTATCACCCATTCCACCAGCATCGTGGACCGTCAGGCTGACCAGTTGGCGGGTGAGTTGGTCTGACTGCACACTCGCAAGGCTGGAGGGGCTGAATTCGAGCAGTGGCGCGACGCCATCGAGGGATACCAGAAGGGAGATGGGGCTGACCTCTTCGAGCGGGGAATCGCCGTCCCAGAACTGACAATCGAGTGTCACTTCCGGGGCGACCCAGCGAGAGGTGACGAACTCGACGATGCCCGAGAAGCCGCTGCCGGAGAGGAGGGGTACATCCCATACGATCGGGCGCTGCTCCACATCGTCGAGGGTGCAACGGACGAATGGATCGTCAAGGTCGAGAGTCACACGCTCCCCGGAGGTGCGGTGCAGAGCGGCACCGGAGAACGCCATGCGATCACCGAGCTGCAGCTGTATCCTGTCATTCCATACGGCGCTTATCGGAGGAGACAGGTCTGTGATGCTCATGAATTCGAGCGACAGGTTGGCATCGGCGGTCCATCCCAGATGGGAGAGATCGGTGCTGCCGAGTTCGAGGGTCTGTCCGTTCTCCACGATCACCAACGATGGGTGCTGCGCGGCTTGGCGCCACGCCTCTGGTGAGTCGAGGCGCAGGCGGAAGTCGATCTGGATGTGCCAAGCGTCTTCACCGAGATCCAGCAGGGTGGCGGCGATCGGCTCGACTCCGCTCCCCTTGTTGGTCGTGAGCGTTCCGAGCAGCGGGTCGAGGTAGAGAGTCCCCTCATCCCCTGTGCCGCTGGCAAGATGCAGGGATATGTTGTCAAGCGAAAGGAGCCCATTACCATCGGTCAACTTGAACTCGAACCTGTGGTCGATCCCGACGAGCAGAGATTCTTCCTCGTTGCGATCCAAGGCCAGCGATGGAAGCGAGAGCAGCGTCGGCTGGTTCGCCTGCGTCACCAGCGTGGCGAGATCCGCCTCGAGTCCGGGACCACCTCCGTCGAGAAGCTGGTTGCCAGCGAAGTCCTCGCCTGTGACGTAGAATGACACAGGGGCGTCCTCTCCGTTACCGAACAGATCGATGACGGGGAAATCCATGCGCACGGTCCCCGTCATCTGCATCGGAGGCGTCTGTCGAAGGGACAGATACTCGCTTTCGTCCGCTTCCCCATCGCTGTCGGCGTCGTCCAGGCCGCTCCGCCAGACCCACAGCACCACCTCACCTCCCAGCGCCTGCGCGTCGGTCACCTCGATCGAAGTGGGCAGGAAGCGCTCGGGCGGCCAGACGTTGCCGTCAATCGGCCGCAGTCCAGTTGGTGTGTGCGCCATCAGGTCCCCGAGCGTGGGCGGCTCTGGATCGAGTTGCATATTGATCGCAACCAGCCCGGTGGTGACATCGTCGGCGCCCAATGTCGGCACCCCCAGCGGCCCCACCCGCAGGATGACGACATGCAGGTTCACCTCGCCATAGCCTGAGGGCAACTGCACATCGGCAGTCCACAGGCCGTCCGCACCGCTGTCAGCGAGTTGCGCCGTCTCGACACCATCCTGCTCCAACGCCAACGCCACGACGTACTGGTCGAGCGCGGGCGTGAGTCCGTTCGACGCTTCGAACCTGACCGCGCCCGACACCGCCAGGGTCGAGCCGGAGACGACCTGATAGGGATAGCGCGGGCTGCTGAGGTCGGAGACCAGCCGGTTGCGCTCGTCGCGTGCCTCGAACAGGATTATCTCGAGATCGTTCTCGACAGCCATCGCGCCACCGCCGATACGCCAGCCCTCGGGGTTCATGCTCACCCCCTCGAAGTCGCGTGACAGCAAGGAGAGGTCGAGAGTCGGCTCATCACCCCATCTCCAGCGGGTCTGGAAGAGCCATTCCACCTCGTAACCGTCAGTGATCGGGCGCACGGACGAATTCGCATCCAGATCGATGCGTCCACCTCCTCCGATCTGTCCGAAGGTCCCCCCCACGGCGAGGTCGGTGACGTTGAAGGTGACGCGCGTGCCATCCTGAGTGGTCAGGTTCAGGTCGACGCGATTCAGGTTCTCATCGCCGAACAGATGTGTGTGCCGAGTGATGATGACCAGATCACGACCGGGCACCAGCATCTCGGGAACGGAAACGTAACTGTCGACGAGTCGCGGCTTGTGGATGACACCACCCCACAGTTTGACCCCGCCGGCATCCCCGGACACCGATACTGGGACATCGTGCATCCCCTCTACAGGCGTGCTCGCGTTCACCGCCGCCCGCACCACCGGTCCAAGCCCGGTCACGTTCTCCGTGAGGTCGTAGCTGAATCCGAGCAGGCTGAGGCGGAGGGTGTGGTTCTGTGGTGCATTGTTAACGAAATCGACCGTCACCGGCACCTCCCTCCAATAACGAGAGGATGCGGGGTTGGGCGTCCAACTGGGCTGAAGCGTGTTCATCGACTGCAACGCGTAGCCATCCAGCGGGATGAGAACGGATTCCGAGCCCGAGAGGTTACGTTGGGAGAGGAGGCTCACACCCGCGACACTGAGATCGCGGACCAGACCGGAGCCTCCGTCGGATGGCGACAGTTCGATGGCGAGCAAGCCACCGGTCACGAAAGCCCTGTCTGGAATCAGCACATAATCCGTGACTGGCCCACCCACGCCACTGTACTGCCTACCTCGTAGCGGATCGGGTACATTCGACTGCCACAAACGGAACCCATCCTGCCATCCCAGTTGATTCCGCCCTTGGGAACCGCGGAACTCCCAGTCAGCAGTGCCGTCGTCACCGACGTCGACGGTGACGTTGAGCGCCGGCTCGAGCATGCGCCCGTCCACTCGAAGGCTCTCCAGCCAGCCTCCGGGTTGCAGGAATATGTCGACATTGTAAGCAACCAGCGGTTTCACTCTCTGCACAGACTGGTTGTAGAGCGCGCTGTGATGGAAAGAGATGCCGCGTTCATTGGTGAGAGTGATGAGCACGCCCGCTCCGACACCGGTGATATCGAATGTGCGCATGGGCGCGTTGGCGTAGATCAGCGGGCCGGTGATCGACTCGGTGATGATGCCGACATTGGTCACTCGCCCAGATGTACGATTGGCGATGAGGCCTGCTGACAACTGCCATCCGTTGGTGGTGTCATGGGCGTCGAAATGGCGAACGCCGCCGATACGGAGTTCCTGCACCCGCGGGGTCTGCTCTGGGTTGGTGGTTCCAAGCACCAGCTTGACGCGGACTTGGTCCGGGAGTGAACCTGGCAATGGAGTCAGAGGAAAGGTTCCGTTGGCATAGATTCCGCCGCTCGGTCCGATGAGTTGGCCATAGACGTAGGTGCCCTCGGGGACGATGGCCTGGATGTCCAGGCTGCCCAGCCCACCCCTGTGGACGTCGATGAGGTCGGAGAGCCAGGTCCCCTCGGTCTTGAACCAGTCGACGTAGATGCCGACGTCGTCGAGATACCAGCCATCCGATTCGACGTATGTGTCGGTGAAGAAGGAGAAGCGTAACTGGATGTTCTGCCCACCGTACTGGCTCACGTCCACCTCTTTGGTCACCCACGACTTGTTCACGTTAGCTGAGCCGCGCTGACCTTCGCAGGTCGGCTTGACGTTGTGGCCGTCGAACGCCCACAGGCTGTAGATCTCGCTCTGTCCGTTGAGCAGTTGCAATGTGTCGTAGAAGTCGTAAGTCTGCTGAGCGTACGGTGTCCAGATCCGACCGTCCGTGGAGACTGACAGGATACCGCCGTCCCAGCCGGTCTCGGCACAGATGAACGAGTTGAACGAGATGCGGGCGTGGCTGCCTGCCGGGATGAGCAGAGGTGGAGATGTGAGGTGGGTCCAGGTATCAGGCTGGTACAGCGTACTATGTCCTATGCCGGCGATCTTCGTTCCCGAGGCCGGCTGGTCGGGTCCGTAGGTCGCGTTGGGAAGCCAGTCCTGGAACGACCAGCCGAGACCGCGCACCGTGTCGATGGTCCAGCCGGCGGGCACCAACGGCGCGTCCTCGAACGAGTCCCATGCGTAGGATGGTCCGTCCACGCCCAGATTCGTGTGGTGCTGCCACTCGTCAACCGCGACACCGATGCCGGCATGCACCGGATTGCCCTGCGAGGCATTGGTGAAGTTGTAGTAGAGGTGAGTGCGTTGATTGGCGCCTGTGCCGGAGACAACCTCGAGGTCGTCGATGAACACGCCTTCAGGAGGATCGATGGTGGTGCCACCGTAGCCAGAACCGGGGAAGCTGTCCGTGAGTACGCGGAAGCGTAGGAGGACCGAACTGTTGCCGGAGAGTGACTGTGGAAGTGGATGGCCGACGCGCTTCCAGCCGCGTGAATCATCGACGTAGACCTGCCCACCGATGAGCATCCCCGCGCCGGGTATCCCGCCGGGTTGGGTGATGCCGGTCCAAGCACCTGCGGCCGAGAGGTACTCGACGAAGTAATTGTCGAAGGTGTTCCCTTCAAGATCGAAGTCGACGGCGTAGTTGAGCATGATCGGCCCGCTGGCATTCGAAAGATTGACCGTGAACACCAGCGAGGCGTTGGCGCCCTGCGCGTACTCGTCGGTGAGGTTGCCATGGAACCAGGTCCCGAGGTCAGCCCCGCGGTTGGTCAGGTTGACATGGTCGAGGAACCATCCCGGTCGCTGCACGCTGCTGTTGATATCGGTCCAGACCACGAAGCGGAAGCGCAGTGAACTCGCATTGGCGACACCCTGCAGGCTGTCGAGGTTGAAGTTGGCCGTCGTCCAGCGGGTGGCATCCGTTGAAGCCCATACCCTGAACCCCGGTCCTCCCGCACCCAGAGGGGCAGGAGCGCTCACATCGACGAGGTTGTTGTAGCCGTCATCGGGAACGATGTAGCGCCAGGTCTGGCCCTGGTCCGTGGACATCTCGACCCACGCGCCATCTGCGGAGCCGTTGGGCGCATACGGGGTGTACATGTGCTCCCAGTGCCTGAAGGTGAGGTTCAGTTCGTTGATGACACTGGGGACCGGGAAGTCGGGGCTCTCCAGCCAGGAGTGCACACCGTTCGGGAGCGCGCTGGCGGCTCTAGTGGCAGCGACGTAGCGACCGTGCGCGGCGCCGATGGGGATCAGCCCACCGCTCGACTCTCGCCCGGTGCCGTTCACGACCCCGGGGATGCCGAGCATGTCGTGCACCTCCCATATCCCAGAGGTTCCACCCATGTCCCACCCGACCAGATCACGTTGCAGGGTCTCGAAGTCGTCGATGCGACCGACAGAGTGGTTGGCTTCGAGACTCAACTCGCGACCGAAGTGGTGAGTCGTCGTGTTGAGCGTCAGTCCCATGCTGAAGTTCAGTCCGCCCGGCTTGTCCGCCACCCACTCGATTCCCGTGCCGATGTCGCGCATCCCGTCCTCGCTCACCTCCAGCCAAGCATCGAGCACCGTGTCGTTGCGCGGGAGCTCGAAACCATCCACCAAGGTGGTGCCGCCGTTGGGTGCGGGCACCTGCACAACTGATGGGCCCGACCAGTTGCTGAGCGCCGCACCTGCGAGCGGCAGCGCGGAAGAGAACAGCATGAGCGCTGTGAGCAGGAGCGGGAGTGCGGAACGGCGTTGACGCGACATGGCTCAGCCTCGGCAGCATCGTGAGCAGACAGACACTGTTTGAATCCATCCCGAGCAGGTTCGCGTCCGCATGACTCGGCGTGTGCGATGCTGAAGCATTGATAGGATGTCGTCCGGCAGGGATGGGGGACTCGCGAGGAGATGTGCTTGAATCAACAGGAGGAAACCCCGTCCGCTGCTCATCTACAGGCGATTGAGAGCCAGTTGTTCGCGCTGGTTAGGCAGCAAGCGAAGCGTAATCATCCAGTCGATTTGCCCCGACCCGACTTCTGGGAACAGGTCTCCATGCTGCTGCAGCACATCGAGGTTGAACTGACCGAACTCGGACGCACCGAAGGATGGAGCGTGCGCGCCCAGAACCTGTCGCGACGGCAGGCCAACCTGCGCCGCGCGGTGTCGGACCTCACCCAGCACCGGCTGACCGCGTTCGTTCGCCACGCTTCTGCGAGCAACCTCGCCGCTGCTCGATTCGGAGATGCGGCGTCCGAACCGCGTGCCGTGCTGTCTCCGCTCGACTGGACAAGGCACGACAGCAGCGAGCGCGCATTCCACGATGGGCTGCGGGAGTTGATCGAGCGCTACAAGCACCAGGTCTCGTGGGCGGCCCTGCAACAAGGGATGGTCGCCGAGAACATGCCGACTATCACCCTTGAGCCGGGGTCCACCCAACTCGACGAGTTCATCGAAGACGACGGAGGCTTGACCGGAGAGGGCGCGCCCGATATCGCACCACCGGAAATCGAGCCGGAGCCGTTCATCGACCCTGACGAGGACGAGGAGGAGCGCATCGCCAGGACGAATGACGGATGGCCAGCGAAGGTACACATCGACGCCGCCAAGTTCGGGGAGCAGCCAGATGATGAGGACGCATCCGATTCCTCTGGGAATGATGCCGAGGAGAGCCAGGATGAGGTGGACTCTGTAGGGATGCTGAGAATACGCATGCTGACCGACTTGGCCGAGCCGATCCTCGATGCTGAGGGAAACGAACTCGAACTCATGCAGGGCGACATCGAGTTCTGCGAGGCCACGATGGCCGAGGGACTGATCACCGCTGGACTCGCCGAGGACGCTTCACTGTGAGCGAATTCACGTAGCGCCGCGCAGAGTGATCTCGATGGTCACCGTGTCGGGGATCTCGAGGGTGCGCACCACGCGTGCCAGCACCGCCTCGTCCTTGATAGAGTTGATTTCCAACTCGATGAGTCGCTTGTGCACGCGCATCTCCCAGTGGTCGTACGTCTCGCTACCCTCGCCATCGGGTGATTTGCGGCAGGGGACGATCAAGCGGCGCGTGGGCAACGGAATCGGTCCGCGCAGCTTCACGCCCGTCGACTGCGAGATCTGCTGGATGCCCTGACAGACCTTGTCAAGGTGCTCGTGGTTCAAGCCGGTGAGTTTGATGGTGGTGATGGACATCGATGTCCACTCCCTCTTCCGCCGTCAGTGCCCGTGTGAGATTCCCTTCTTCTCGATCTTG
>CATMIM010000001.1 GCA_950068635.1 uncultured Candidatus Poseidoniales archaeon | reverse complement strand
GACGATTCGTTTCTCCGCTTCCGGCTCGCGCAACTGGGTATCGGTTGTGGGGGGGAGCACCCATCTGCTGCCGTACAACGATGGCACCGGCACGGTCAGTTTCGACTTCACTGTGTCACCTGATGACTCGATGCCCGCCAATACGGAAATTCCGTTCTACATCGACGGTAACGACGGTCAGAGCAACAAATGCAGTGCTGATCTCACCCTGATTCTCGGGCAGTCACATGCTGCCGACATCGACTTGCAGTCGACCCGCATCAGCGACGTGGAGCCAGGCACGACGGTCACGACCCAGGTGACGGTGTCCAACCTCGGTAACGGGGCAGAGACCTTCTCGGTCGGCACCAGCACCGTGCTGGGCTGGACCACCAGCTTCGAAACGGGGACGATCACCCTCAATGGACGCCACGACACCAGCGGAACCAGCGGCTCGCTCACCCTGAGCATCAGCGCCCCGCAGGATGCGTTGGCTACCGACGAGCTGCTGTTCACCGTCAGCGTCTCTTCGTCCGGCGGCAGCACCACCTACGTGAGCGAGGACATCACCGTGACCGTCGCCGCCCACCGTGAGATGTCTGCGAGCATGGTCTCGCTCGAACAGTGGGGATCCACAGGCGAGGTCGCCAAGTTCCCCATCGTGATCACCAACGAGGGCAACATCCGCGATCCCTTCCGCCTGTCCGTGTGCGATGACCCGCCCTCCAGCAACCCGAACCTGTGCGCCAGCCCGGCTTGGGATTCTCGCTTCAGCGATTCGGCCGGCTCGGAGATAACCTCGATATCGCTCGACCCAGGCCAGACCGTCACCGTCTGGCTGGACGTGACCATCCAAGGTGAGTTGGAGCGGGACAGCGAGAAGTTCCAGGTGCGCGTACGCAACCAGAACGAAATCAGCGTAGAGGAGCGCTTCGACATCGTCTGCATCGTCTCGAACTTCGACTACCGCATGGCGATCACCCTGCAGGAGCCGGGGGAGATTCCCGATCTGCTGGAGGTGTCACTGCCACCCGAAGGTGAGATCACGGTCATCATGTTCATCACCGATGTCGGCAATTCGTCGTTTCCTGAGGAGGCGCTCATCACTCTATCCGGGATGGAAGCCACCGTGCAGTCCATCATCACCGTCAACGGCTCCGTGGTCACCGGTCCATTCCCTGTGCCGAAAGGCGTGTCATTGGAAGTCAGGTTGACATTGACGGTGCTCGAAGGCGTACCGGACGGGCAATCCGGCACCATCACCATCTCCGTGGCGAGTACGCGCAACGCCGCAGAGCCATCTGAGGTCAGGGTGCAGCTCACGGTGAACACGGTGCGTGAACTCGAGTTCAGCGTCGATGGCCCGGAGAGCATCTCGATCACCTACGGCGAGGTGGCGCGGATGTGGGTGAACGTATCCAACAAGGGCAACGTCGAGCAGAATGTCGAGTTGAGCAGCAGCGACCCGCTGCGCGGCTGGTCGATCGAGGTTCTTGAGGAGGAGTTGACGCTTGCTCCGGGTCAGAGCGAATCGGTCGAGGTCATCGTGAAGCCGCCCACCGATCTCACCCAATCGGACACGTTCACCTTCACTGTGTACGCCCAGCCTGAAGGCGACCCCGACCTGCGCCAGCCGATCGACATGGAAGTCACCGCCCACCCCGAAATGTCGTTCTTCGGAACGAGTGACACCATCGGGTTGGCGGCGATGGGCTTGCTGCTGCTGCTGGTCGCTCTGGCACTGGTCACGATGTCAATCTCACGCCGCGAAGAGGAGTGACCTTCTCGCGGGAGCGCGCGGTCCCGCGCCGCGTGCGCGCGGCCCCTTGACCCCCTTAGGGGGCTCAAGGGGTGCTGGATATGCTTATGGAGGCCTTGCAGGTCGAGCAGTTCAGCGAGTCTTCAGACTCTGAGGGGGGCCCCGAACATGGTAGTGGAGAACGTCCCGGAGACCTACCTCGCGGTGGCGTTCATGACGCTCATCGGCATCGGCATGCCGCTGGGTGGATTCCTCACTTCTCGCTTCTTCCGGCCGACACCGGACCCGAACGATCCGACCAAACTACGCTCGATCCTTCTTCCAGGATACGAGAGCGACCATTCGCTCTACCGTAGGGGCTTGTCGACCTACGAATGCGGCTCCGATCCGGTCGGCGAGGCGATGATCGATTTCCACTTCCAGTACTATTGGTACGCCATCATCTTCCTCGTGTTCGACATCGCGTTCATGTTCCTGGCGTTCGGGGCATTGCTCGCCATTGACACCCAGCCTGGCGAGTCGGCGTCACTTGAGACGGCGTTGGCGGGCATGACCACGGTGGCAGCATTCCTGGCACTGATGGGACTCGGCGTGTGGTACGCATTCCGCAAGCGAGGCAGGATCTACATCTGAGGTGAATGATATGACTGGAGCCCCCGATCAGAATTACAACGTCTTCAGCAGCCAGGCGCTCATCGACGTGGTCGGGGATGTCACCGACGAGGCGCTGAAAGCAAGTCGCATGAAGCAGTTCATCGGCGTGCTCGGTGGCCGTCTGATGAACTGGGGTCAGCGCAAGTCATTGTTCCCGCTGCATCTGGGCATCAAGTGCTGTGCGCTGGAGATGGCGGCGGCGGGCGGCTCCCGCTTCGACGCCGAGCGCTTCGGCGTGTTCTTCCGCTCCACGCCGCGCCAGTGCGACGTGCTGCTCGTCAACGGCCCCATCAGCAAGAAGTTCGCCGACCCGATCGTCCGGCTCTGGGAGCAGATGCCCGAGCCGAAGTGGTGCATGGCCATGGGTGAGTGCGCCATCTCAGGTGGTCCGTACTACCAGTCCTACAACATCCTCGAGGGTGTCGAGACGATCATCCCGGTCGATGTCTACATCCCCGGCTGCCCACCAAGGCCCGAAGCGCTCATCGACGGGTTCGCCAAGTTGCGCCAGAAGATAATGCGCATCGGAACCAAACCGAGCACGGACAGAGCGGGTGACGCCCCGATCATCGTTGGGGATGACTGAGCAGGAGGCATGTTGGATGGGGATGAGGATCGACATGGAAGCGGCTGAGGTGGCTGCCAACCTCGTGGTCGGGCATGGCCGCACCCGCTGGGGGGGAACGGGACTGACCATCGAGGTGCAGCACCACGCCGGCGGTCGCTTCAAGCGCCCGTACATCCGTATCGACTGCCCACCGCAGCACTGGCTGGCCGTCGCCAAGTGGCTGCGCTTCGAACAGGGTGTGGATCACTGCTCGATGATCACCGGAATCCACTGGCCAGAGGGCTCGGACGAGCGCAGGTGGGAGGTGGTCATCCACCTGATGCGCATGAACGTCATCGACCCGCCCGAGCGCGGCGACTGGGTCGAGCAGGTCGTGCGCGACGCCAGCATCCTGCAGGAGGAGGATGTCCCGCTCGAATTCGAGGTGAGCATCTGCCTTCCCGACACACGCACGCCGAGTGTGCCGTCCGTCCAGCAGGTGTGGGTCGGGGCGGACTGGAACGAGAAGGAGACCTGGGATCTGGTCGGTATCGACTTCGACGGCCATGTCGGCATGCGGCGTGTTCTCCTCCCCCATGATTCACCGGTGGGCTACCATCCATTGCAGAAGCAGCACAAGCTGCGCTACCACGATTTCGAGGAGATGTACGACGATGCGCAGGGATTCCAGCGTAAGCCGGTCGACGCGGGCAAGATCAAGTGAGGAGGTGTATCGATGGCAGAGATGTGGATTTCGATGGGGCCTCAGCACCCGATGACCCACGGGCTGTGGACGCTGAAGGTGAAGGTCGACGGCGAGACGGTCATCGACACCGAGCCGGACCTCGGCTACATCCACCGCGCCGTCGAGAAGATCGCCGAACTGCGCGACTTCACCAAGTTCACCACCTACTGCGACCGTCTCTGTTACGCCAGCGCCAACACCTGGTCACACGCCTACATCTACGCCGTCGAGAACCTGCTGGAGGTCGAGGTTCCCGAGCGAGCCGAGTACATCCGACTTGTCGCAGTGGAGATCCAGCGCATCGCCAGCCACCTCATGTGGCTGGGCGCCTACTGTCCCGACGTCGGCAACCTGACCGCGTTCGTCTGGTGCCTGCGCGAGCGGGAGATGATGCTCGACCTGCTCCAGGAGCTGGGCGGCAGTCGGCTGCACTACAACTTCCCGCGTGTAGGGGGTGTGAAGCGGGACCTGCCCATCGGATTCGCGCAGCGTTGCCGTACCAAGATCAACCTGTTCCTGAACAGGATCCAGGAGTACGAGGCGATGCTCGACGAGAGCACCGTGTTCCTCGTGCGCACCCAGGGTGTCGGCTATGCCAAACCTGAGGAGATGGTCAACCACGGGGTCACCGGTCCCAACGTACGCGCCGGCGGCATCAACTACGATGTTCGCTGGGCGCATCCCTACTCCGTCTACGACGAGGTAGACTGGGAACCGTCGGTCGAGAAGCCGTCCATCAAGGGCGCCGATTGCTACGACCGCTACCGTGTCCGCGTCGAGGAGATGCAGCAGAGCGCGCGCATGGTGCTCGATGCCTTGGACAAGATGCCGGGCGGTGCTGACACGCATCACCAGCATGGCGACGAGGCCATCTTGGCCAAGGCGCCGCTGCGCGCTCCCGAGGGAACATCGGGATTCCACCACTTCGAGGACAGCCGGGGCGAGTCGATGTTCTACATCGTGGGCGGCGGGGAGCAGCGAGGCAAGTTCCCCTATCGTAATTCGATACGTTCTCCGATGTTCATCACCATACCTTACGCTTCCAAGTGCATGATCGGCTACAAGGTGGCCGACATCCCGGCGATCATGGGTTCGTTCGACCCGTGCATCGGGGAGACCGACAGGTGAGCGCATGGCTGAAGGTGACTGGTTGGACATTCGCGGATGGGTTGAGGCGTTGTCGTTCGCGATCGCGGACAACACGGTGGGCATGAGTCGTTTCTGGCGACAGAAAGGGACCACCGCTGACATCCTGACTGAGTTGATCATGGCGGTCGTCGTCTTCGGCCTGATCATGACCACGATGCTCGTCCTGCTGTGGATCGAGCGCAAGTTCTTCGCTCGCATCATGGACAGGCGAGGCGCCACGATGGCGATGCGCAGCCTGTGGGTGGGCGAGGGCGGAGAGCACGTGGACTGGTACGGTCTGCTGCCGTTCGGCACCGGTGCGCCCTTCCGTTGGCTCAACCGCTGGCTGAACAAGGTGGCTGGGAGCGACCACGAGGTCGAGTCGGTGGCCCGCGTGCGCGACCGCTCCTACCACGGCATCTGGTGGATGTTGCCCGGTTTCTTTCAGAACATCGCCGACGCCGTGAAATTCCTGACGAAGGAGTGGATGGTGCCCACAAAGGCGGACAAGGTCGTCTTCGAGGTGGCGCCGTTCATCATCATCTCATCTACCATCATGCTGTTCGCCTTCATCCCGCTCGGCCCGCACGTCTGGTCTGCCAACCCCGACCTGTCGCTGCTGTTCCTGATGGCCATCTTCGGCATCGCCCCGCTGGGGGTGTTCTTCGCTGGTTGGTCGTCGAACAACAAGTACACGCTCATCGGCGGCATCCGCTCGGCCGCCCAGCTCACCGCTTACGAGATCCCACTGCTGGTCACCGTGCTCGCCGTCGCCGTGCTGTCCGGCTCGATGAACATCATCGAGATCGTCGAGTTCCAGATGGACATGGATGGCTGGACCCTGTTCCTGCTGCCGCTGGGCGCAGCCCTGTTCCTGATCACGATGATCGCCGAGGTCGAGCGCATCCCGTTCGACATGCCCGAGGCCGAGGCGGAGCTGGTCGAGGGCTGGTGGACCGAATACGGCGGGTTGCGCTGGGGTCTGCTGTTCATGGCTGAGTACCTGCGTGCTTACGCGGCCTGCCTGCTGTTCGCCATCTTCTTCCTCGGCGGCTGGGAGCCGTTCGGCGGCAACCTGGTCGCACAGTACACCGCATTCATCCCCGGAATCGCCTGGCTGCTCATCAAGTCCTGGCTGATGTTCGCGGTGTTCGTCTGGGTGCGCGCCTCGCTGCACCGGGTGAGGACCGACCAGATCCTCGAGTTCGGCTGGCGCTGGCTGCTGCCGCTCTCGCTGGTCAATCTCGGCATCGCCGTCTGGCTCAGGCTGGGGGTGTGGCAGGGTGACACCTGGTCGCCGCTGGTGATCGGGCTGATCACCACCATCGCCATCGCGCTGTTCGTGCTGCTCGCGATCGACGAGGACCCAACTGCACTCGAAGGGCGCGAGCGACCCTATTCGGTGCACGTGAAGGCAGGTCCGGCCGGTCCGGGGACACACAAGAAGTGAGGAGAGAGACGCATGCCATACCATCCGCACGCAGCCCCCAACTTCCGCAACATGATCGTTCGGCCTATGTGGATGGCACTCAAGGCGGCGCTGCGCACGATTCCCTACGTCGGCAGTCGCACGAGGTTCCTGGCAGGTCACAAGGGCGGTGAGAAGTACCACGCTCAACAGGTGGAGATGATCGATGAGGGCACGGCGGAACGGCTGGGGCCGGACCATCCGAGTGTCGGCAAGATCTACGCCGGTGACCGAGAGACCAGCGATCTGGTCCCCTATATCGAGCGTCCACTCACGGTGATGTACCCCTACGAGCGGCTAGAAGAACTGGAACCATGGCTGTTCGTTCCGGGCAACTACAACGGCCGCATCGGCATCATCTGGGAGACCTGCACCGCCTGCAAGCTGTGCATCCGCGCCTGCCCCAACGGCTGCGTGCACATGACGACCGAGAAGCGCGTGAACGTGCTCGACACCACCGACGAGGGTGACGAATGGCACGGCTACGGCAGCGAGATCGAGGAAGGAGGTCTGGTGGCGCGCAAGAAGGAGGAGTTCGAGCAGATCGAGGAGGATTACAACCTGGTCCTCGAGCACAACGACGCACCGCAGCAGTACGATTTCGGCGATCTCATCGAACTTGACGGAGATGTGGCGACCGTGCGCTGGGAGACAGGTGGAGTCGATCAGGTACCATTGGCTGACCTGCAACCGGCGGAGGAGGACATCGTCTCCGGGCGCATCGACAACGGGCGCTGCATGTTCTGTGGACTGTGCATGGAGGCGTGCCCGTTCGAGTCGTTCTTCATGACCAACGAATACGATGGCATGTCCGGATACAGCCGTCAGGACCTGTGGATGGACGCTCCGCGCACCCGTGTGCTGCCGGTCGTGCATCGGGAGCGAGTCGATGCAGAACTGGTGAAGCGAGCGAAGCAGGAGCGCGGCAAGCGAGAGAAGAAGGCGGCGAAGGCAGCGAAGGCGAGTGAACGGGCGGAGGCGTGAGAGATGCCCGCCTCCCTGCTCGAAGAGTTCGCATTCGCCCTGCTGGCACTGCTCGCCATCGCGGGTGCGTTCGGCACCATCTACGCCAAGCGGGTCGCCCACTCGATGCTCTACCTCATCTTCTGCTTCCTTGCCGTCGCCGGAGTCTTCCTGCTCACAGGCGCCGAACTGCTGGCAGCGATTCAGATCCTCGTCTATCTCGGCAGCGTGCTGCTGGTCGTGCTGTTCGGCGTGATGCTCACCCGCAGACAGATCCAGGAGGAGGACTTCGAATGAGGATGCTCGCGACTATGGTACGCATCGGCGTCGGCGCGCTGTGCGGCTTCCTGCTGCTGGCCATCATGGGCCACCCGATGTGGGACGACGGCGAGGAAGACCTCTCGGAACTCAGTTCGACCAATCTGGCGACCGAGCTGCTGACCGACTGGTCGGTGGCGGTGATCATTCTCGGAGCCCTGCTGGCGATGGCGATGATCGGCGCATCCTATCTCATCCGCGACGAGCGACTGGTGAATCTGCTCTGGGAGCAACGGGAGGATGACTGATGATTCCGGCGGAGTATCTCGCTGGCCTGGGCGCCATCCTGTTCTGCATCGGGCTGGTGGGCGTGTTCACGCGTGCGAACGCGATCATCGTGCTGATGTGCGTCGAGATCATGCTCAACGCGGTCAACCTCAACTTCGTCGCCGGTGCACTGCACCACGGAGACGTCACCGGCTGGGTGTTCACCGCCATCGCCATCGCCATCGCCGCTGCCGAGGTGGCGGTGGGCCTGGCCATCTTCCTCGCGCTCTACGGCGAGCATGAGTCGATTTCGCTCGACGACATCACGAATCTCAAGCATTGAGGAGGTGGAACAGATGGGAGAGTCGAAGAATCCGGAGATGAAGTTCCTCATCCCCATCGGGCTGCTCCTGCTGTTCCCGTTCATGCGCATCTACGGGGGGGAGTTCGCTCGCGGCTCACCGTTCGATGCGCTCGAGTCAGCGTTCCTGATACCCCTGATTCCACTGCTGATATTCCCCATCATAGCCATCCTCGGGCAGGTCTACAACAAGGAGGATTGGTGGAAGGAGCGCTTCAAGGAAGGCGGCATGATCGCCATCTGCGGCCTTGCCATCGCGCTTTCGCTCTCCGTCTGGCTCGCCATCCAGTTCTTCACCCAGGGAACCGGCGACGAAGATGCCCTGAGGTGGAACCTGTTCAACTGGATCAGCTTCGATGTGCTCGGGCAGACGGCTGATGGCACCTGGGTGACGATGGAGCAGGACATCGCGCTGGGCGTCGGTATCTGGGTGGACCCCTTGTCGCTGATGCTGTTGTTCGTTGCCGCCTTCCTGTGCTTCCTCATCTGCTGGTTCTCTCTTGGCTACATGAACACCGACCCCATCAACGAGGACCGTAATCACCGATTCTACGCTGAATTCGTGCTTTTCAGCGCCGGCATGCTGGGGATGGTGCTGGCCGACTCATTCCTCTGGCTGTTCGTCTTCTGGGAGATCATGGGGCTCTGCTCCTACCTGCTGATCGGCTTCTACTACGAGCGTCCGAGCGCGGCATACGCAGCGAAGAAGGCGTTCCTGACCACGCGCGTCGGTGATGTGTTCCTGCTCATCGGCCTGCTGATCCTCTACGACCTCTACGGCTCACTGGACTACGCCGTCATCTTCGGGGACCCGTCGATCGGAGGAACGGTCGATGCTGGGATGCTGAAGTGGGCGATGCTGATGCTGTTCATCGGCGCGGTGGGCAAGTCGGCACAGTTCCCGCTGCACGTCTGGCTGCCGGACGCCATGGAGGGTCCGACCCCGGTGTCAGCGCTCATCCACGCCGCCACGATGGTCAACGCCGGGCTCTACCTCGTCGCTCGCATGGTGCCGTTCTTCGACGTAACCGCACACGGCTCAGGGGTCGAGGGACTCGGGGATGTGGCCATCATCATCGCTTGGACCGGAGGGATCACCGCGTGCATGGCGGCGATGATCGCCTTCGTGCAGAACGACATCAAGAAGGTGCTCGCCTATTCCACGATGAGCCAGTTGGCATACATCTTCACCGGGCTCGGTGTGTCTCTGTGGCTGTTCAACAACGATCACCATCACGCGGCGGTCATCGCCTTCGGCGCCTCGATGTTCCACCTGTTCAACCACGCGATGGCGAAAGGGATGCTGTTCATGGCGTCCGGTTCGGTCATCCACGAGATGCATCACGCGCATGATCACGTGAGCGATCCCGGTGATCACGATGACGACTTCGATGCGCAGGACATGCGCAACATGGGTGGCCTGGCGTCCAAGCTGCCGGTCACCGCCACCGCCATGGCGATCGGCTCGGCGTCGATCATCGGTCTGCCGTTGATCGGCGGTTTCTGGTCCAAGGAGGGCATCATCGCCGAGACCTGGTCCGCCACTGCGCTCTACGGTGCCTCGTGGATGCTGTTCCCGGCGTTCCTCATCCTGCTGACCGCTGGGATGACTGGATTCTACATGACGCGCATGTGGATGATGACCTTCGCGGGCAAGCCGAAGAGCGTGTTCGCCGCCCACGCGCACGAGGCGACGCCGTGGATCAGGACACCGCTGGTGCTGCTCAGCGTCATCGCGCTGCTGGGTGGGTTCCTGCTGTCGCTGCTCGGGGCGGTGCACTGGCTCGGTGAAGGAGAATCTCTCGGTTCCGCGCTCGGACATGATGGTACGCTCATGACGGTGCTCGAGACCATCAAGCATGCCTTCCTGCCGGCCGACACATTCCTGCTGCTGATCACCTGGACGGCGGTGGCGATCTCGCTCGTGCTCGGGCCGATGATGGCGATGCGCATCCATGGCGGCCGGCTGGCGAAGGGCGAGAGCGCCCACGTCGGCATCGCCTGGCTGCTGCCGCTGTCGACCCGCTTCGGGAAGTCGGATGTCACCGCGCTCGCCAATTCAGGGGTGGCGGATGCGCTGCAGCGCCGTCTGTTCTTCGATGAGTGGTACGACGCGGCGGTGGCGGCCACGGTCATTCCATTGGCCAATGTGCTCGCCTGGTTCGACAATAGGATCATCGATGGCGCGATCAGGGGAATCGAATGGGGCAGCCAGTCGATCAGCGGCGAGGTGCGCAAGCTGACCACGGGCTCCGCGCGTGACTACATCCTGATGGCGGTGGTGGGTACGCTGAGCATCGCCGCGCTCATGTGGAGGGTGGCAGTATGAACGACCTGACGACAGCGTTCGGCAATCCGCTCTCGCTGCTGGTGCTGCTGCCGATCGTCGCCGGTGCCACGCTGATGCTCGTCGCCTGGGCTGCGCCACCGTCGCAGCGCAAGGACCTGACAAAGCATGTCCGGCTCATCTCGTTCGGCCTGTCGCTGCTGCTGTTCGTGCTCGCCACGCTGATGTTCCTCGAATCCTACAGCGGCATCGAGTGGTTCTCGCTCAACCTCAACGAATACGCGTACGAGAACTGCACGACCGGGCAGATCGAGGCGGGGGCGTGCGCGCTCATCTCGGGAATCGGGGTGTCGTGGCACGTCGGTGTGGACGGGCTGTCGTTCCCCATGGTGTGGTTGACGACCCTGCTGGTGCCGGTGTCGATGCTGGTCGACTGGAATGCGAAGAAGGGTGCATACTTCCACACTCTGCTGCTGATGATGGAGGGCGCGCTCATCGGCGTGTTCGTCTCTCTCGACCTGTTCCTGTTCTACGTCTTCTGGGAATTGACGCTGATCCCGATGTTCTTCCTCATCCTCATGTGGGGTGGCGAGAACCGCCGCTACGCCGCTCAGAAGTTCTTCATCTACACCTTCACGGCGAGCGTCATCATGCTCGCAGGCATCCTGATCCTCTACTTCTTCACCAGCGTGCCTCTCTGGGAGGGCAATATCACCGGACGCTCCTTCGACGTCACCCTGATGGCCGCCTCTGCCACGACTCCGTCAATCACGTTCCTCGGCGGTTTCGGGATGCAGAAGTTCGTCTTCCTGCTGCTGCTGGTCGGCTTCGCCGCCAAGATGCCCTCGGTGCCGGTACACACCTGGCTGCCTGATGCGCACGTCGAGGCGCCCACGGCCGGCTCGATGCTGCTCGCCGGCGTGATGCTGAAGATGGGTGCCTACGGATTCATACGCGTCGCGGTGACGCTGCTGCCCGAAGCGACCATCCACTACACATGGCTGCTGCTGCTGCTCGGAATGGTGAGTCTGGTCTATGCCGCCTGGGTCTGTCTGGGCCAGACCAATCTCAAGCGGCTGATAGCCTACTCATCGGTCTCGCACATGGGACTCATCTTCCTCGGAATCGCCACGATGCAGCCGCTGGGCATCGCCGGCGCCCTGTTCATGATGCTCGCCCACGGCCTCATCTCGCCGATGCTGTTCGCCGTGGCGGGCGCCTTCAAGCACCACTACCACACGCTCGAGATCGGCTCGATGCGCGGAATCGCTCGCCACTCGCCGTGGCTGGCCGGGCACATGATGTTCGGCTGCATGGCGAGCCTCGGCCTGCCGTTGCTCGCTGGATTCGTGGCCGAGATAGCGATCCTGATCGCATTCTGGATGGCGTTCGGCTGGTTGGTCCTGCTGCCCGCGCTCACGCTCATCATCACCGGCGCCTACTACATCTGGGCGATGCAGCGCACCATCTTCGAAGGTGGTGCGGAGGGAGAGCTTCCTGAGAGTCTGCACGGAGAGGAGCCGGTCGACATCACGTGGCACGAGAACGTCGGGATGTTCGTGCTCGCTGCTTTCATCGCGCTGCTCGGCGTGCTGCCGTTCATCTTCTTCGATATGATGTCAGGATGGTCCTCGACGCTGGTCGAGAATGTGCTGCTCGCCGCACTCAACAGCATGGGGGGTGGGCCATGAGTTCCCTGCTGGCTGACCCGCTCACCGCCAAGGTGCTGCTGCCCGAGTTCACCCTCGTGGTGGGCATGGTGCTGATGATGCTCGTGCCGAACCTCGGAGACGCCACCTTCCGGCTGCCGATCCCGAACACGAACGTTCGACTCCCCTACTTCCTCGGAGGGAAGCGCTTCGGATGGTCGTCCAGTCCGCGAGTTCCGGGAATCATCAGCGTCACCACGCTGATGTTCGCGGCGGCGCTGGCACTCATCTCGCAGACAAAATCTCCGATGTTCGATGTGGACAACGTCTGGTGCATCGCCGCTGATGGCGTGGCCTATGCGAGCTGCTTGGGAATTCCCGATGACGGCTTGATGCTGCGCGTCGATGGCTTCAGTCGGCTGCTCGAGGTGCTGTTCTTCGGCGCGCTGATGCTCGCAGCCACCGCCTCTTGGTATCGTCTGCCGGCCACGCCGCACAACCTGATCCACGCCGATGAACTGCGCGAGCCGCACGAGTCGCGGCGCATCCAGATGCTGCTCGACAACCGCCGCCAGGTGGACTTCCACCTGCTCGTGCTGATGACCGCCTTCGGGATGGCGTTCGTGGCGCTCGCCGCCGACCTGTTCCTGCTGTTCGTCGGTCTCGAACTGGCCGCCCTCTCCTCGTACGTGCTGGTCTCCTTCCTCAAGGAGAACAAGTCGGCCACCGAGGGTGGTGTGAAGTATTTCATCGTCGGCTCGGTCTCCTCGGCGGTCGGGCTCTACGGTCTGTCGCTGCTCTACCTGTGGAACGGGAGCCTGCAGATCTCGGGGGTCAATGGGCTCGCGGGCGCGTGGGCGGGCATGGGAGACGTGCTCGACCCGTTGGCGCTGTTCGGGCTCTCCTTCCTGCTCGTGGCGATCGCCTTCAAGGTGAGCGCGGCACCGTTCCACTTGGCCACACCCGATGCCTACACGGGAGCCGCCAGTCCGGTCGCCGGAGTGCTGGCTACCGCATCGAAGGCGATGGGATTCGTCGTGCTGCTGCGCATCCTGGTGACCATCGCCATGCCTGAGCAGGGCTCCGCCTTCTGGGTCGGCGTGATCGGGCTGCTCGCCGCCGTGACGATGACCTGGGGCAACTTCGCCGCGCTGTCGAGCAGCAATCCGAAGCGCATGCTGGCCTACTCGTCTGTCGCCCATGCCGGCTACCTGCTGGCGGCGGTGGCCGCCATCGGTGTCAACTCCGTCTACGGCACGCACGTGGTGGCCGAACTGATCGTCGCTGCGATGCTGTTCCATCTGGTCGTGCTGGTGACCTTCAAACTGGGCTCGTTCCTCGTGATCGCGTTGGTCGAGATCGATGGCGAGGGGTCCGACATTAGAGACTTCCATGGACTGGCCCGAAGAGATCCGATCATCGCATTGGCTCTGTTCGTGTTCATGCTCTCTCTGGCCGGTGTGCCGCCATTCGCGGGCTTCCTGTCGAAGTTGCTGATGGTCAGCGGAATCGTCGATGCGACCGTGCACAACACGATGACCTTCGATGACGGGTTGTTGGCGGCGATGGGTTCGCTGCACTGGGTGTTCTGGCTCGCAGTGCTCGTGTTCCTCAACTCCGCTCTCTCGCTGTTCTACTACCTCAGGTTGGGCTGGGTGATGTTCTTCGAGGCACCACCTACCCGGGCTCCGCTCGCCCCTGCTCCGTTCCTGCGGCTGGCGATCGTGTTCTGCATGATCGGCGCGGTCGCCTTCGGGTTCGGGCCGTTCGCTGACCAACTGATCGTGCTGGTGAGCAACGCTGCTGAGTCCCTGTTCGAGCTCGCTTGAACCAGAGGGTACCCCCTGATTCGTACTACTTAATCAGTGGGTTTTTCACCTATTCAAAGCATTTGCAATGCACCTAATGGACTTAGCAATATCTCCATCAATGATATAATGACTTCCTAAGGTGATTTCTTTATCTACAAAGAGATTCTCATAGTAAGTGCCATCAGCA